>QOAX01000172.1 GCA_003972865.1 Verrucomicrobiota bacterium
TCTCGCGTGGGCAACCCACGGGATGCCGGACTTCAACAGCAAACCGAAGTTGCGGGTCATAACTGGAGCCGGCACTTACCTGGCCGGAAAGGAAACCCTTTTGATTAGGCTGGATGCCGTTGGCACGCCGATGACGATCCAGTGGACCAAGGACAACCAGCCGATCGCGGGCGCGACCCAGAGTTCGTTGCAGTTGGTGAACCTTACGCCGAGTCACGCCGGGCGTTATGCCGTGACGCTGCGCAACGCATTCGGCATCGAGAACAGCAACCCGGTCGAGGTCAACGTCCACTACACGCTCACTGCCACCGTCGAGGGCGAGGGCGCAATCGAGGTCAACCCGAGTTTGGCCACCTACCCGCCGGGCACCACCGTCACCCTCACAGCCAAGCCGGGCGAGGGGCTGGGCTTCGACGAGTGGGAGGGCGACGTCTCCGGCGCGGCTGAGTCGGTCACGCTGGTGATGGACGATCACAAATCCGTCTCGATCCGTTATCTCAGGGACAACCAGCCGCCGACGGTGGCCATCATCTCGCCGAAGGACGGCCGCTTTTTCAGTGCGCCGAGTGACGTCGAGATCACGCTCGACGCCGCCGACGCTGACGGCTCGATCACGCATGTGTTGTACGAGCGCAAATTGCTCGAGGCTGCCGACTGGGTGGAGCTTGGCCAGGCGGCCTCTGCTGCCGCACTGTTCACGTGGGAGGGCGCGAGCGAGGGCGTGTACGAGATTCGCGTCACAGTCACCGACAACCGGGGGGGCAAGGCCGTGTCGGCACCGATTCAAATTACCCTCACCACCGGCAACATGCCGCCGGTGATTGTCAGCACCTCACCGGCTGCAGGCGACTTTGTGCCGGTTCCCGGCAAGTTCACCTTCACGGTGGTGGCGTACGATCCCGATGGTGAGATCAAGTCCATCTCCGTCAACCGCGGGAAGTTCGTCAAGGCCCACGGCCCAACCTATTGGACCGAGAATGACGAGGGCCAGACGGTGCTTACTGACATTCGCTGGGAAGCCGGTTACTTCCCCGAGTCCGCAGCGTATAAATTTACCGTGGACGTGGAGGACAATCAGAACAAGGTCACGACAGAGGACTTCGTCTTCACTATTAACCATGCGCCGACGATCGAGTTGACCTCGCCTGTGGACGGTACGGAGTTTGTGTCACCGGCGACCATCACCTTGGCCGCCACGGCCTCCGACAATGCCGCGGACGGTGCCTTGGCCAAGGTGGAGTTCTTTGCTAATGGCGAGTTGGTCAAGAAACTCACACAGGCGCCCTTCGAGTTTGCTTGGGAGGGGGTTGGCGCCGGCGAATACGAGATCATCGCGGCTGTGACCGACCGCCACGTTCAGGTGGTTGAGACAGCGTCCGTGAAGGTCACCGTATCTCAAGGGGCGGACATCACCCTGACTGCGCCGACTGGGGACATTACCTTTGTGCCGGGCGAGACGGTCAGGCTGGCCGCAAGCGTGTCGCAGGGCGGTGCGGCCATCACCCAGGTCGAGTTTTTCAAGAACGACCAGTTGATTGGTGTCGATACCGAGGCACCGTTCGAATTGGACTGGACCGAGAACGAGCCCGGCCTCTACATGATTACCGTCCAGGTGACTGATGCCAAGGGCGGTTCGGCGGCGACCTCCCCGGTGGAAGCTGCGGTTTTCGATAGTGGAGAATATCCGTTGCTTGGCTTGCGACTGTGGCTGGACGGCTCCGGCATCACCCAGGCAGCGAGCAGGGTGAGTGCCTGGGCCGATCGCACCCCGTTTGGCAACAGTGTGAGCCAGGCCGATGCCGATAAGCAGCCTGCCTTCCACGTCGAGGGTGCGAATGGAAAACCGGCGGTTGTCTTTGACGGGGCGGATGATCTGCTCGTGGGCACGGTCAACAGTTCCGGGCTGTTAAGCAGTGACGCAGCCAGCATTTTCATCGTGATGAAGCAGGACGGAGCGAGCGCAAACAACGCCGTGCTGGGATGGGAATCAGACAGTTATAAAAACCATCTGGACCTGCTGTTCACCTACAACAACCAGTTGTTGTTCGACTACGGCCACGCCTCTGAAGGCGGCCGCATCTCCGGCCCGCAGCCGGAGCGTTGGGATGACAACTGGAATCTGGTCGAGGTGTACCGCGCCGCCGATAGCGGCCGTGTGGCCGTTGGTGGCGAGACGATATTCGAGGGAACGTTCGCCGATGAACTTGAAGTCGATGTCGATGGCACACTTTCGGTTGGAGCCGTTGGTACGCTTCATCTCGGCGGCGCGGTTGCTGAGGTGCTCATTTACAACCGCGCACTTGACTCAGGCGAGCGCGAAACAGTGACCCAATATCTTGGAGTGAAGTACGGCTTTATTGAGGATGAGGTACCGACCGATTCGAATGCTCCCACGCTTAGTGCGGCTCAGTTGGCGGTCGATGGCAAGTTCCGCTTCCTCGTCACCGGCGACAAGGGGGGCAGGATGGTGCTGCAGTTCTCGGAAAATCTGGATAAGTGGACCGACCTGCAGACCTACGCCAACGAGAGCGGCCAGTTGTGGATCAACATCAATCGTGGCGGGGACGTGGGTCGCCTATTCTTCCGCGTCCGTGCTGAGTGACGGATTAGTTTGTCCTGAACTATGGAACGTGCGCCCTTTAGGGTTGCACACCGCCAGTTTGGCCTCATTCTTTCCGCATGGTTTGGGTCGGAATAATTTATGGCATTTATGGCGTGGCCTTGGTGGTAACCGGGCTGTTTGGTTATTTCAAATCGGACGGAGTCAGTGTTACCGCGCTGATCCCGGCGTTCCTTGGGACGCCGGTTCTTGTTCTTTCGTTGTTAAGCAGAAATCCCAAATTCCTGAAAATAGGAATGCACATCAATGTGCTCATCGCCCTGATGGGATTCATAGCCACGGCAAAAGACACCATTGGTTTGATCTCCGGCAACGACTTTGAAAACCCATTGGCGGGCTATTCCAAATCCATAACCTGCATTTTAAGTCTTATCTTTATCATTCTCGCTGTGAACAGCTTCATACAGGCCCGAAAAACCAAGTCGTTGAAGAATGAATCTTCAGGGTGAGAACAAATTTCCCCATCTGATTCACAGGGCAGGCATTCGTGGATTGATTGGGTTCACCCTGATCGAGCTCTTGGTGGTGATCGCGATCATCGCTATCCTGGCCGGCCTGTTGCTTCCCGCCCTGGCCAAGGCCAAGGAACAGGCCAAGGCGGCGCGTTGCACCAGCAACATGAAGCAGGCTGGCTTGGCCTTGGGTATGTACTTCGGTGATTTTGAGGATGAGTTTCCCCCGAAGGTGCTGCCGAATGGAACCTCGCGGACGACGACCGGTTGGCTTGGCAAACCGGGCCGATTGCCCAACGGAAAGCCGCATCCGGGTTACGGGCACCTGACTGCCGATGAGCGTTACCTGAACCAGTACCTGGGTGATTACAAGAAGGGTTCGACGGAAGTTGCGGTGGCGCATTGCCCGAGCGACCGGGCTGCCAACCGGCAGGTCATGTACACGCTTCCAATGATGAAAAACCAGTCGCTCTACGACCACATGGGTTCATCCTACCAGTCGAACACGCATCCCGACTACAACACGGTCGTCAAAAAGAACAACACGACCTGTATCCGGCTGGGCGATGTGAGGGATGTCAGTCGTTTTGTGGTCTTGTCCGAGGGCGGGGCCAACGTCGCAGGCTGGGGGTACCGGATGGACAAGGCTTCGTTCAGCGGCTTCGACTGGCATTGGTCCAGGGAAAACAAGTGGGTTGCTCTTTTTCCGGATTTACACGTCGCACCCATTTTGATTTCGAAGCCGATCCTGGGACCAGATTACACCTTCGATCGGTCTAAGTGATTCATTTGTTGCGCCTCCAAAGCAGCGGCAAAGAGGCGGCCAGCAGGCCGCAGGCAAACATAATGGAAAGACAAATCGCCGGAGCGGTGAAGGGACCGGCGACCAATAATATCATCAATCCCTCCGGATCAAAAAAATCGCCGGAGTCCTGCAAGTCCATGATGTATGCGTGCACAAAATCTCCCGTGATAAAGCCCATTAGAAACGGAAGCAGTAGGCTTTTTCCCTTGATCTTAGGTTCAGTGCTCAAACTTGAGGTTCCCAGCCGGGTCGGTATTCACGCGCCCACAGCTTCGCTGCTTCCGGGTTGCCGATGATGCGCCGCTTGGCCGGATCGAAGTCCACTGTGCTGCTGGAGCGCCAGGCCATGTTTGCCAGATGGCAGAGCAAAGTGCTGACCTGCGCATCGCCAATCTCCGAGTTGAGCTTCTCACCGTTGCGAATGGCGTTCACGAAGTTGGTGAAGTGCGGGATGTCGCTGGTCGGCTGGCTCTTTGTTTCCAACTCCTTTCCTGCGGGGTCATGAATGGTGTAATTGTTCCCGGTGGTCATGGAAAGGATGCCCTTGTCACCATAAAAAACAACGAATGGCAGTTTCTCGTGCTTGCGGGGGTTGCAACTGCTTTGATCCCACATGGCGTTGCAGTGACCAAAGTCGAACGTGGCCATGCCGGTGTCCGGCGTCTCCTGGTCGTCGTCGAAGTGGTAGCGCCCTCCGCCATAGGTGACGCGCTGGGGCGGGTCGACGCCGAGTCCCCAGCGGGCGAGATCGAGCGCGTGCACGCCGTTGTTGGCCATTTCGCCGCCGCCGTAATGCCAGTGCCAATGCCAGTTGTACGGGATAAGGTTGTCCTTGTACGGACGCACCGGCGCGGGGCCCTGCCAAAGATCGTAATTGAGATGCTTGGGAATCGGCGCCGGTTTGCCCTTACCGATGGAGCCGCGACTGCTGTTGTAGAAACTGCGCGAAGCTTGCACCCGCCCGATGACTCCCTCGTGCAGTCGCTGCATGGCCTCGATGATGAGCGGATAGCTGCGGCGCTGATTTCCCATCTGCACGTGGCGCTTGTGTTTGCGGGCAGCGGCGACCATGAGCGTGCCCTCGGCGGCGTTGTGGCTCCCGGGTTTCTCGACGTAAACATGCTTACCGGCCTGGCAGCCGAGGATGGTGGCCGGGGCGTGCCAGAAGTTTGGCGCGGCGATGGAGATGGCGTCGAGGTGCGGATCATCAAGCATGCGCCGCAGGTCGGTGATGCCGCGGCACGAGGCGGTCTGGCCCTTGGTGACGACCGACAGGCCGTTGGCAGTGCGGTTGTCATCGACGTCGCAAACGTAAGCCACCTCGACGTCTGAAATCTTCAGATAGTTGTTGACGTGGGCCATCCCGCGGCCAAGGCCCATCACTCCGACTCGCAGCTTGTTGGCGGCTTGGTTGGCGGCTCGAAGCGAGTGGCGCCTAGCCAAGGCGGCTGCGGTGACTCCGGCGGCGGAGTGTTGCAGGAAACGGCGACGATTGAGGGTGCTGTTTTTCATTGATTATCCTTTGTGACAGTCGGTTGAACCTTGGCCAAGCGTGCCACAGCCACCTGCGCTTGGCCAAGCGATTCAGTCTGATGTTTGGGGTTGACCTGCCTGTGGTATGGCAGAACACTCGCCTCCCCAACCGACCAATAAGCAATGAAAACAACCCGTTTATTCACACACTGGATGAAGGCTGCGGCTGTCGTGGCGTTCTTTTTCACCCTGATTCACTCCCCCGTGGCCAAGGTGTTGGATGACTTTGACGACAACAAGGTCACCGGATGGGAGAAATTTGACTTCGGCAGCGGCAACGGTTTTCTTAAGGAGGAGGATGGGCAGTTTACTATCGGTATGTATCAGGCTCCTAAGCAGCCATTCTTCGTGGCTGCTACTTTTGACTCCCAAACTTACACTATTCAGGATGGAGTTACCCTGGAATTTCGTATCGATTTAATTGAAGCGAACCAACCTGAGGCTTATGCAGCTGTGGGTTTTATCCCGAAGGATACTCCAGTAAGCCAGTTGTCAGGTTATTCAGCAGTCAAGGACAACGGTGACGTTATTTTAGCTAAGGGTTTGAACAAGTTTTTTTACGACATTACCGATGGGGTGTGGACAGAAACACCCGAAAATATAACGTTGAGTATTTCCATGACCGGCAAGGGAGAGAGTGTCGTCATGACGGTTAAGATCCTTGATATTGAGAATAATAATGCGGTTTTGTTTGAGCAAACTTCTATAGACACACCGGATGCAGATGACTTTCAAACAGGCACAGATTCCCCAGCTGGTCCCTTTTTAGGTAAACCGGGCAATTTTGTGCTCCTGCTATATCACAACGATACCAACGGTTCGTTGCCGGCCTCCACGGTGACGTTGGACAATGCCAAGGTGTTTCAGTACGAGAGCGCCACGTTGGATGATTTTAACGATGGCAAGGTCACCGACTGGGAGAAGTTCGACTTCGGCAGTGGCAACGGTATTCTCAAGGAGGAGGAGGGGAAGTTGAACATTGGAATGCACCAGGCGCCCGGTCAGCCGTTTTTTGTGGCTGCCACCTATGAGGCCAAGACGTTTACCATTGAGGATGGCACCACCATTGAGTTTAGTGTCGATCTGATTGGAGCCAACCAGCCGGATTCCTTTGCGGTGCTTAGCTTCATTCCCAAAGACAACCCTGTGAGTACGCTAATTGGGTACAGCTTGGCCAAGGACATCAACGATATTCTTTTGGCCAAGGGCCTGGGCAAATACTTTTACGACAAAACCGAGGGAGACTGGATTGAACGGGAGGAAAATATTCGACTCGTTTTGTCGATGACTGGCACAGGAAATTCAGTGGAGGTGACCACCAGGGTGCTGGATCTTGAGAACAATCAGGCAGTTTTGTTCGAGGAGACTGTAATCGACACGGTTGGGGTGGATAATTTTGAAACAGGCGATGCAGATGACCCGCCCGCCAGTTTCATTGGCAAGCCCGGCAACTTTGTCTTGCTGCTGTATCACAACGATACGAATGGATCATTGCCAGCCTCCAGTGTGACATTTGACAACGCGCATGTGTCCGTTTTCGGCTCTGCCAGTGAGAATCAGCCGCCGATCATTACCGCTGTTTCTCCGGCGATCAGCAGCATGTTATTACCGGCATCGACAAAGATTACCTTTGGGGTGAACGACGATCAGGGGATCGAGCCGGACGGCATTAGTGTCACGTTGAATGGGACCATTTACACCTCGGGTAACGGCCTAACCGTCGGCGGAACCGCCACCGCCCGGGAAGTGTCGCTAGGCGGCCTGACAGCCGGGGTAAACTATCATGCCGTCATCACCGTCACCGATGTTGATGGGAAAACCGATACCCGCAACCTCTACTTTGATACTTTTTCCAGGGACAACCTGATGATTGAGTCTGAGGATTATAACTTCGAGGGCTGGGACGATTACGGTGAATTCATCGATGATCCGAAGGTTGTTCCCGAGTTTGACGAGAATGAAGAACCGAATTCGGTTGGAGGGCTTGAAGATTCGTACATCGGCCAAGAAGGCGAACCGGGTATCGATTTCTTTGATACCAATAGCGGCATCGGCGGGCCAACTCACCGGTATCGTCCCAATGATGGAGTCAGCACCGTAGCGGCTCTCGATCTCCCAAGGCCCAAGTTCATCGAGGCCGGCGGCGCGAATAAGGGTGTTGTGGACTTTGGCGTGTGTGAGATTGCAGAGGGCGAGTGGCTCAATTACACACGCACTTTCAAGGCCGGACATTACGAGGTATATCTGCGCCAGTCGATTTTCGACATTGCCAGCACACTCTGCACGCTCGAACGGGTCACCAGTGCCACCAATGAGGAGGAACAAACCACTGAGGTGCTGGGAAGTTTCCTGGGAAGGGAATCTGGCGTGGAATTTCGCAATACCCCGCTCACCGATGGCCTTGGCCTTCATCCTGTGGTGGTCTCATTATCCGGGAAATCCACCCTGCGGCTTACCCAGCACAGTACCGATGCCAATGGTGCCTATTGGTATCAAAACTACCTGCTGTTCCGGCCGGTGGCTGATCCCGGCAAACTTCGTCCGCTGGTCATTGATGGCGCGCCATTGCCAGGGTCGTCCGTGGGCGCTGCGGACGCTGGGCTGTCCGTGACTGTGATGGATCGCCAGACCAAGCTCGATGTTTCCTCTGTGAAGGTTGCTATCAATGGCGAGGAATTGGGCGCAGAGGTGTCCACCGAGGATGGTATCTCCACCATCTCACTGGCCCTAGATCCACTGCCACCGTCGGGTGAAAGCCTGCAGGTACAACTTTCCTACGGGGATCAGGATGGCGTCCGGCAGGTTTTTGACTGGAGTTTCCACATGGTCTATTCCGCGTTGTCGGCCGAAGGGGCGGGATTGCCCGGGTCGGGCAGCGATCCTGGATTCGACGTGCGTCTGGTACAGGCACCGCTTGAGCTTAATCTGAACAGCAGCCTCGCACGCGCTGAGGCCCAGCTGGCGGAGGGCTCAGATATAGAGGCTGTGGTGGACTCCACAGCAGTGGCCGAAGTCATCAACTACTCTCAGGACGTGGATGGCTCGTCCGGCAATTTCCCGAACGATACACTGTTTCCTGGCATTGACCCGGAGGAAAACCACGACAACATGGCCATGGAGACTTTGACCCATCTGGAACTATCCGCGGGCATTCATCAGTTTGGTGTTGTGGCTGATGATTCCTTCAAGGTCGAGTCGGGAGGGCAGGTCATTGGTATCCACGACGGTGGATCGTCCACCACGCAGTTTGAATTCGTAGTGCCCAAGGATGGCGTGTATCCGTTCCGTATGGTATGGGAGGAGACAGGCGGTAGTGCTCACCTTGAGTGGTATTCCATTGACCTGGACACAGGCACCAAGGTGCTGATCAATGACCCCAAAACCGCCGATTCAATCAAGGCCTACCGCACAATGGCGGCCCCTCCGCCGTTGACGGTCCAGTCTGCCAGCGCGGTCACCGGACCCTACGCTGCGGATGATGCGGCGGTAATTGATACCGTTGCCGGCACCGCCGTCATTCCGTTGTCAGGCAATGCGCGCTTCTACCGTCTCAGCTCGGCATCGGCCCTCAAGATCAGCAGCATTCAGGTTGCCAATGGCAAGGTGACACTTAAGTACGAGTGATCTTGGCCAAGCTAGCTTAAGCGAAAAAAAAGGGAGCCGCAAACGGCCCCCTTTTTTTCCTGAAATCAATGCGCGTCAAATCGCCTCGTTGCCCTTTTCCTCGGTGCGAATCCGGATGGCCTCCTCGATGGAGGTGACGAACAGTTTGCCGTCACCGATCTTGCCGGTGTTGGCGGCCTTGATGATCGCGTCCAGGCAGGTCTGGACATTCTCGTCTGCGACCACCAACTCGAGCTTGATCTTTGGCAGAAAGTCGACGGTGTATTCGCTGCCCCGGTAAATCTCGGTGTGGCCCTTTTGCCGGCCGAATCCCTTGACCTCAGACACGGTCATGCCTTCCACGCCGACTTCCGCCAGTGCGTCCCGGACTTCATCCAGCTTGAACGGTTTAATAATTGCTTCGATTTTTTTCATAACAAGTCGTTGATTTTCCATGCGTCGGGTCAGCCAAACATTTCGCCCTATCGCGGCAAAACTCACGCGCAAAAAAAGGGGCAAGTCCTGTGCCAACGCAGGGAGCTGAATCTGCAAGCCATTTATTTCAAATGAGTTAAGATTATTCCTGGCGGCGCTTGGCCAGGTGGCGGATGGATTTTTGCCATTTTTCACGGGGCTTATTTCGCACGTTGGTCAAAAACAGACAGCTTCGTGGGCTTGGTCACTCGACTCCAATCGCCTTTGCACCTAGCCTGCCGCGCGTTGTCTGAGATGCTCAAATCCTCCGGTGCCATGGCCGGGGCCACGCTGCTCAGTCGCCTGCTCGGGATGGTGCGGGTGATGGTTTACGCCCGGTTCATGGGCGACGGGGCGATCGCCAGCGCCTTCGTTTACGCCTTCCAGATTCCCAACCTGTTCCGGCGCCTGCTCGGTGAGGGCGCGCTCACGGCGGCTTTCATTCCGCTGTTCAAAAACAAGGAGAAAACCGAGGGCGACAAGGCGATGTGGCACACGGCCAACGCCGTCGTTTCTGCGCTGGTGGTGATCTCTGCACTGGTGATCGGAGTGGTGATGCTGGGCCTCTCCGCGGCGCTGATGTGGGAGTTCGACAAAGACACGCGGCTGATGCTCGAACTGCTGCGGGTGGTGTTCCCGTACATGCTGCTGGTCTGCCTCACGGCGGTGTTCATGGGCATGCTCAACTCGCGCGGCTACTTTTTCATCCCGGCGATGGGGGCCACGCTGCTCAACGTGGTGATGATCGCCACGGTGCTGCTCGTCGCGCCGCACTGGGGGGAGGACTTGGGCGAGCAGATTTTCGCGCTGGCGTTCGGCGTGCTGGTGGCCGGCGTGGCGCAGGCTGCGTTCCAGTTGCCGTATTTGTTTCGCGAAGGCTACCGGCTTCGCTGGGTTAGCCCTTGGCGCAACGACTCGGTGCGGGAGGTGGTTCGCAAAATGATCCCGGCGACGATCGGCGTGGCGGCGTTCCAGTTCAACATCATCATCACGCAGACGCTGGCGTTTTGGATCGAGCGCGCCAGCGATGCGAAGATTGTCGCGTCATTCGAGTACGCGGTGCGGCTGATGGAGCTGCCGCAGGGTGTGTTCGGCGTGTCGCTGGCGACGTTCCTTTTGCCGACGTTGGCCGGTTTGGCCGCGGACAAGCAGTTCTCCGAGTTTCGCGACAACCTCCGGCGCGGCATGGGTTACCTGTTTTTCGTGAACGCTCTCGCGGCGGCGATGCTGATGGTGCTGGCCGTGCCGATGGTGCGACTGCTGTTCGAGCGCGGTGCGTTCAACGGCGACTCGACTGCACGTGCCGGCTTTGCCCTGATGTGTCTCTCGCCGAGCCTGCTGACCTACTCGGCGGTCAACGTGATGGCGCGGGCGTTTTATGCGCTGGGCGACACGAAGGTGCCGATGCAGATCAGCGTGGTGAGCCTCTGCCTCAACGTCGTGTTGCTGGTGCCGCTCATTTTTATGTTTCCCAAGGGCTACCAGGCCGGCGCGCTTGGGGTGGCCAACGCCATCAGTTCGCTCCTCAATGTCGGGCTGCTGTCGTACGCCCTCAAGCGCAAGATGCCCAAGTGGGAGATTCAATCGCTGCTGCGGCCGCTCGGCGGCATGCTGTTGGCGGCCGGTGTTGCCGGGGGCATCGCCTGGGTTTTGCACGGCCAATGGATGGAACAATTTGGCAATGAATCGGTGTGGCTGAAGATCGGCGAAGTGTTCGGACCGGCCATCGTCGCGGCCTTGGTTTATTGGGGGATCACTGCTGCAATCGGCCTCCGCGAGGCCCGCGACCTGTCCGCCCTGGTCCGAAGAACCCGGGCAGGTGAATGATCTCCTTGGCCAAGCGCTTGGCTGTTTTCGCTTTTATCCGCGACTCAAAACCGCTTAATTACGCGCCGCAATGAGTCGATACGCGACCATCACCGTCATTGGGCGGGACAAGACCGGCGTGGTGGCCAGGGTCACCAACCTGCTGTTCGAGTCCAGGGCCAACATCGAGGCGCTGGAGGAACAGGTCACCCGTGGGCAGTTCAGCATGACCCTCCAGGCGAGCTGGCGCGTGAGCCGGTTCGACGAAAAGGCGCTTGGCCAGGGGCTGCGCGCTTTGGGCCGTGAGCTGGGCATGGAGATCAAGTGGTGGTTCACCGATCCCAAGCGCCTGCAGCGCATGGCCCTGATGGTGACCCGGGAGCCGCACTGCCTTGATGCCATTCTTGAATCGGTGAAAACCGGAAAACTCAAGACGGAGATTGTCGCTGTCATTGGCAACTACCGCAACCTGCAGGCCAGGGCGGAGAAGGCCGGTCTGCCATTTCATCATGTTGCTTGGACGAATCGCGCGAAGGCCGAAGACAAGACGCTTCGCATATTGGAAAAAGCGCAGGCGGACTTCGTGGTGCTGGCGCGGTTCATGAAGATCCTGTCGCCCAACTTCGTCTGGCGGTTCAAGAACAA
The DNA here is from genome assembly GCA_003972865.1 of Verrucomicrobiota bacterium. Classification (GTDB taxonomy): domain Bacteria; phylum Verrucomicrobiota; class Verrucomicrobiia; order Limisphaerales; family UBA1096; genus UBA1096. Next base: position 11,939 of record QOAX01000172.1, read on the forward strand.
GATCATCAGCATTCACCCGTCCTTGCTGCCGAGTTTCCCTGGCCCGCAACCGTACAGGCAGGCCTACGAGCACGGGGTTAAGATCGCCGGTGTGACCGCGCACTTCGTGAGTATGCACCTCGACGAGGGACCGATCATCGCGCAGGAGAGTTTCCGAATCAAACCCGGCATGATGCTAAAGCAGATTGTCGCCGCCGGGCAAAAGATGGAATCGAAAGCGCTGGTGAACGGCATCAAGCTCTATCTCACCAAGCAGCTCGACGTCCACTGGGGCGTCGTCAAACAGATCTGACCGCTAGGAAGCCGGAGGTGGAGGCTCAATCGTCGAGGAACTGGATGTTGATGCCGCCGGACTTGGCCTGGCCCTCGTTGAGGCTGTCCTGAAGCGTGAGGGAAAGTTTGCCTGGCTTGGCAGGCGACTCCGCTTGGCCAAGCGACTGGTCCTCGGGCGACAGCGCATCCCGTAACGCACCCTGCACCAGTTCCGCGCAGTGAATCTTCATCGGCGGCAGCGGGCCAAGCTCGCCCGAGAGTTCCTCCGGCTTCATTTCCAACGCCTCGGCGGCGGTTTTGCCTTGGATCAACTCGGTGGCCAGGCTGGCCACAGCGATGGCTGTCTCGCAGCCGAAACTCTGGAAACTGGCCTTGTCGATGACCTTTTGACCGTCCTGTTCCCGGTATTTCACCCACAGGCGGAGCATTTCGCCGCACTCGGAATTGCCCACGGTGCCGACCGAGTCGGCGTCGCTCATCTCGCCGATGTTTTTCGGGTCACGGATCGCCTCGGCAACTTTTTTTTGCAGATCGTCTTTCATTCTAATTCAGCGTGTAACGGCGGATGGCCGAGTCAACCTCAAGCGACCAGGCATCGATCCCGCCGCGAAGTGCGTGCACATTCGGCATGCCGTGACCCGAATAATACGCTGCGGCATCGAGCCCTTTTGAGCCTTGGTGATCGATCATCACAAATCGCTGGTCGTTGTCCCACGTGCCGAGGATTTCCTGCATCAACGGCTGCGTGAGCATAACGGAACCATCGATGTGGACGGCTTCAAATTCCTCACGCGAACGGATGTCAACAAGCCGGATGTCTTCGCCGACTTCGAGCCGCCCGGCCAGGTCGCTTGGCTCGATCAAAATGCGGGCATCCTCCTCGTGGCTTTGGCGAATCTGCTCCAACACGTCGGCGACGGGGAGGTCGCCATTGCGCTCGCAAACCCCGGCGAGTGTTTCGTCTGGTTGAAAACCACAACTGCTGCACCCCCCGATGTGGTATTTGCGAAACAGCGCACGCTGCGCGCCAGGAAAAACTTGAAGCACTTCCTGCATACGGGAATCGCCTGTGATGGTTTCGCTCATTCAGACAAACATTTTCCTGACTTCATGGAGTACCTCGATGAAGCGGTCGACCTCGGCCTCGGTGTTGTAAAAGTAAAAACTCGCCCGGGCCGTTGCCGGGACGCCGAGCTTGGCCAGGAGCGGCTGGTTGCAGTGATGCCCGGCCCGCAGGGCGACGCCCTTTTGGTCGGCCATAGTGGCCAGGTCAAGCGCATGGGCATCCGGCAACACGAAGCTTACCACGGCGGAGCGATCTTCCGCCGGCCCAAAGAGCCGGATGCCTTCGATCTCGGCCAAGCGCTCGCAGGCCCGCTTGGCCAAGCGCTGATCGTGCTCAAAGATGGCTTCCCGGCCGATGGCGTCGAGGTAGTCCAGCGCCACGTGCAGGCCCACGGCGCCGGCGACATTGGGTGTGCCGGCCTCAAACTTGTGCGGGATCACGTTGAACGTCACGTCACGGTACTCGACTTTCGAGATCATCTCGCCTCCACCCTGATAGGGGGGCATGGCTTCCAGCAATTCGCGGCGGCCGTACAGCACGCCAATACCGGTTGGGCCGCAGGTTTTATGCCCGGAAAAGGCGAGAAAATCGCAGCCGATCGCCTGCACATCGACTGGTGTGTGACCGGCACTTTGGGCGGCGTCCACCACGGTGACCACCCCTGCGGCGCGGGCGCGGGCGCAAATCTCGGCGACCGGATTCACTGTGCCCATCGTGTTGGAGATGTGCGTGAGCGACAGTAGTCGGGCGCGGGCGAGTTGCTCGTCGAGCCACTGCAAATCAAGTTGTCCATCGTCGCCGGTGAGCTCTATGAAGTCCAATTGCGCTCCAATGCGCTGAGCCAGCATCTGCCACGGCACAAGGTTGCTGTGATGCTCCATCTCAGTGAGCAAAATGGTGTCGCCCTCGCGCAGGTTGTCGAACGCCCAAGTGTTGGCGACGAGGTTCAGCCCCTCGGTGGTGCCCCGCGTGAAAACGATTTCGTCGCACGAGTCAGCGTTTATGAAATCGGCGACTCGCTGGCGGGCACCCTCGTACGCCTCGGTGGCGCGGTTGCTCAACTCGTGGATGCCGCGGTGGACGTTGGCGTTGTCATGCTCGTAGTAGTGGCGAATCGCATCGATGACCTGCTGCGGTTTCTGGCTGCTGGCGGCGTTGTCGAGGTAAACCAGCGGGTGGCCATTCACGGTTCCGCGCAGGATCGGGAAGTCGTCGCGGAGCGCGGCCCAGTCGATCACGCTGTCGCGCTTGGCCAAGCTCGCTGTTTCCGCCGGTACGTTCATCACATCATGCCGAGTTGCAGCTTGGCCGCCTCGCTCATCATGTCCTGGCTCCAGGGCGGATCCCAGACGAGTTGCACGTCCACTTCGTCGACTCCCTCGATGCACAGCAACCGGTTCTGTGCGTCCTGTTGCAGCACAGGCCCCATGCCGCAGCCGGGCGCGGTCAGCGTCATCTTCACATCGACGCGCCAGCCGCCGTCAAGCTGGGTAGGCGCGCAGTCGTAAACCAGGCCCAGGTCAATGATGTTCACCGGGATCTCCGGGTCGTAAACCGTCTTGAGTTGCGCCTCGATCTGCTGCTTCAGGTCGTCCTGTGTTTCCGGCCGCGTCGTTTCCTCGGCCGGGGTCTTGACCGGCTCGAGGCCAAGCGCATCGGCGTCGCCTCCCTCGATGCGAAACATGTTGCCGTTGACGATGACCGTGAAGGTGCCGCCGAGCGTTTGGGTGACCTGCGCCGTCTCGCCCTTTTGCAGCGTCACCTTGTCGCCCGAGGGGACGATGGATGCCTCAACGTCGCGGCTGAGGGCGATGGGGCCGGGAGTTTCCATGCTCAAACAGTCTGTGCGACCGACTCGGCGGCAAGAGCCTTGATGCGGCTCACCATCGAGTGCAGGCCGTTGCGGCGGGTCGGGCTGAGGTGTTTGTCGAGGCCAAGCCGGGCAAAGGTCTCGGTGCAGTCGGTGGCCGTGATCTGCTGCGCGGTCCTACCGCTGTAAACCAGCAGCAACACGGCGATCAGTCCCTTGACGATAAAGGCATCCGCGTCGGCGCGAATCTCGAAGGCCAGCGGCTCGCCGCTGATGGGCAGCATCCGCAGCCAGACGGTCGCCTGGCAGCCGTGCACGCGGTTGTCCTCAACCATCTCGGACTCATCGAGGGGCGGCAGCTTTTTGCCCAGCTCGATGAGATAGGCAAAACGCTCCTCCCAGTCGCCGAGAAACTCGAAATTCTCGATCAGTTCATCGACAGTCGTATCCAAAAAGTTCGCCACGGTTCAGTGAAGTTGGTGCTCCGCCTCGAGCCGGTCCCACACCAGCGCGTCGAGTTCCTCCCGCACGGCATCGTGCCGGATGCGCTCGATGATCTCGCCGGCGAATCCGTGCATCAGCATTCGCCGCGCAGTGGGGGCGTCGAGCCCGCGGGTACGCAGATAAAAAATCGAGTCGTCGTCCATCGCGCCAATTGTTGCGCCGTGGGTGCACTTCACATCGTCGGCATAAATCTCGAGTTGTGGCTTGGTGTTGGCCGTGGCGTCGTCGCAGAGCAGCAGGTTTTTGTTGGTTTGCTTGGCGTCGGTTTTTTGAGCGCCCGGCTGCACGAGGATGCGCCCGTGAAAGACGCCCCGCGACTGGTCATCGAGGATGCCGTTGAAATATTCGTGGCTGTCACAGCGCGGCGCGGCGTGTTCGACAATCATGTGATGATCGGCCAACTGCTGGCCGCGCAGCATGTACAACCCGTTCAGCACACACTCGATGCCCGGCTGGGCCAGGCGCAGGCGTAGGTTGTTGCGCGACAGGCGCGCGCCAAGCGCAACCGAGTGGAACACGTACCGCGCATCGCGGCCTAGCTCCGAGTGCAGCGACGCCAGGTGAAACGCCCTCTTCGAGAGGTCCTGAAATTTGATGTGCTCGATATTCGCGCCGTCGCCGATACGTGACTCGGTGACGACGTTGGTCACGGTCGCCGCTTTGCCAAGCGACAAGTGCGACTCGATGATGGTGCCATGTGCATTGGCCCCGGCGTCGATCCAGTTGCGGATGTGTGCCGCTTCGCCGTCCTCGCCCGCCGTGGTAACGAACAATAGATGAACCGGCTTGGCCAAGCGCTGGCCGTCGCCAATCTGAATCAGCGCGCCGTCGGTGAAAAACGCATCGTTGAGCGCGACGAACGGGTTGTCATCGCCACCGGAAAGCGAACCGACTTCGCGCTCCAAACCGGCCAAGCTGCTGGCCAGGTGGGTGACCGTGACTCCGCTTGGCTGGTTGCCGATCTGTGACAAGTCGGCGTTGAAATGGCCATCCACGAACACCAGTCGATCAGCGTCCAGTTGGTCAAATGTCTTGCTGGTAAGTTGCTCTTGACCAATCGCTTGGCCAAGTGGAACCAACACCAGGTGAAACGGCAGCTCGGCGACCGGCTTGACGTTGGTGAATCGCCAATCCTCGTCGCGAACCGTCGGATAGCCTGACTCGGAAAACCGGGCCAAGCCGGCCTTTCGCAGCGGCATTAACTCCACACCGTTTTGCTCAAGCTGGGCAAACGCTTCGACCGGCGTGGTGGCCGGGTCTGTGGTGGCAACGGTACTCATGCGGCTTCCTTGACCAGCCAGTCGTAGCCCTTCTCCTCCAACTCGAGCGCCAGCGACTTGTCGCCGGACTTGATAATGCGGCCGTCGTGCAGCACGTGCACGAAGTCCGGCACGATGTAGTCGAGCAGCCGCTGGTAATGCGTGATGATCAACTGCGCGTTGTCGGGACGCTTGAGGCGGTTGACGCCGTCGGCGACGATGCGTAGCGCGTCGATGTCGAGGCCGGAGTCAGTCTCGTCGAGTACGGCCAGCTTCGGATTCAGCATCGCCATCTGTAAAATTTCGTTGCGCTTTTTTTCGCCGCCGGAGAAACCGGCGTTGACTGGGCGCTTGAGGAAGTCCTCGTTCAGGCCGAGCTCCTTCATCTTCGCTTTCACGGCCTTTAGAAAGTTCATCGCGTCGAGTTCCTCCTCGCCGCGGTGCTTGCGAACCTCGTTGACGGCCGAGCGCAAAAAGTACGCGCTGTTCACGCCGGGGATTTCCACCGGGTATTGGAACGCGAGAAAGACTCCCTCGCGGGCGCGCTCCTCCGGCGCGAGGTCGAGCAGGTCGTTGCCGTTGTAGAGTACCTCGCCGCTGGTGACGTCGAAGCCCTCGCGCCCGGCGAGTACCGAGGCGAGTGTGCTTTTGCCGCTGCCGTTCGGGCCCATGAGGGCGTGCACCTCGCCGGCGTTCACCGAGAGATCGATTCCTTTCAGGATCGGCTTGTCTTCGATCCCAGCCTGTAGATTACGTATTTCGAGCATTGAGTTGTTTAAAAATGTTTAGCCGACGCTGCCTTCGAGGCTGACGTCGAGGAGTTTTTGGGCCTCCACGGCAAACTCCATCGGCAACTCGCGAAAGACCTCCTTGCAGAAACCGTTGACGATCATGTTGACGGCGTCCTGCGTCTCGAGGCCGCGCTGGTTGCAGTAAAAGATTTGATCCTCGCCGATCTTCGAGGTGGTCGCCTCGTGTTCGATGTTTGCGGAGGGGTTTTTCACCTCGATGTAAGGGAAGGTGTGGGCGCCGCATCGGTCGCCGATGAGCAGCGAGTCGCACTGCGAAAAGTTGCGGGCGTTGGCCGCCTTTTTGCCGACCTGCACCAGGCCGCGGTAGCTGTTCTGCCCCCGGCCGGCGGAGATGCCTTTGGACACGATCGTGCTGCGGGTGTTTTTGCCGAGGTGCACCATCTTCGTGCCGGTGTCGGCCTGCTGCATGTTGTTGGTCAGCGCGACGGAGTAGAACTCGCCGATCGAGTTGTCGCCTTTCAGAATGACGCTGGGATATTTCCACGTAATCGCCGAGCCGGTTTCAACCTGCGTCCACGAAATCTTCGCGTTGGTTTTACAGATGCCGCGCTTGGTCACAAAATTGTAAATACCGCCTCGCCCCTCCTCATCGCCGGGATACCAGTTTTGCACGGTCGAGTACTTGATCTCGGCGTTGTCGAGCGCGATCAACTCCACAACGGCGGCATGCAACTGGTTTTCGTCGCGCATTGGTGCCGTGCAGCCCTCGAGGTAGCTCACATGGCTGCCCTCCTCAGCGATGATGAGGGTGCGCTCGAACTGCCCGGTGTTGGCGGCATTGATGCGGAAGTATGTGCTCAACTCCATCGGGCAGCGTGTGCCCTTGGGGATGTAAACAAACGAGCCGTCGCTAAAGACGGCAGAATTGAGCGTGGCATAAAAGTTGTCTGTGTACGGCACCACGGTGCCCAGATATTTCCGGACAAGCTCGGGGTGTTCCTGCACCGCCTCGGAGATGGAGCAGAAGATCACCCCCGCCTTGGCTAGGTCCTCCTTGAACGTCGTGCCGATCGACTCGCTGTCGAACACCGCGTCCACCGCCACGCCGGCCAGCCGCGCCCGCTCGTGCAACGGCACGCCGAGCTTCTCGTAAGTCTCGAGCAACTTGGGATCCACCTCGTCGAGACTCTTCGGGCCGTCGCCTTTTTTCTTCGGCGCGCTGTAGTAGGAGATGTCCTGGAAATCGATCGGCGGGTACTTCACATGCGGCCAGGTCGGGCACTCCAGTTTCTCCCAGTGCCGCAACGCTTTAAGCCGCCACTCGAGCATCCACTGCGGCTCCTTCTTCTTGGCGGAGATGAACCGGACAGTCTCCTCACCCAGGCCCGGCTCGAGCGACTCGCTCTCAATGTCGGTGACGAAGCCGTACTTGTAGTCGCTTGCGACAAATTCATCGATGGTGTCAGTGTCGGCTCTCATGCGATGGCCTCCTTTTGGCCGCAGTCCGCACACTTGCCGGTGCAGCGGCCGTGCAGTGCGATGTCGATTTTCCTCACCTGAAATTCGCTTGGCACGTCCACCTCCGGCACCTGCGGCGAGTTCTTCAATTTCACATCGAACACCTTCCCGCAATCATCGCAGCAAAAGTGCGCGTGCTCACTCATGTTGGAGCAGAACAGCGTCGCGCCACGGTCCACGTTCACATGCCGCACGACGCCGCACTTCACAAGGGCGTCGAGGCTGTTGTACACCGTGGCCATGGAAATTTCCGGTTTCGACTGCTTGGCCCGCATGAACACCTCCTCGGCAGAGGGATGATCGCGTTGGCCAAGCAGCACCTCGTAAACGTGTTGCCGCTGGGAAGTGGCCCTCAAGCCATTCTCGGCAAGTCGTTTATTGAGGGATTTGCCGGACGCAGAAAAGTAATCCTTCGACAGATTTTTTTTTCTCATCGAGGATGTATGCGAAGCATTCAACATGCCCGGAAACTGCCATTGGCCAAGCGCTGTGTCAATACTTGGAATAATTCTAATTCGCAATACCCCGCTTGGCCAAGCGGAATGTAGCGTTACTCACTTGGCAGCAATGACTTCCAGTCAATGGCGGGGTGGCCGGTGGCGATGATGGAAGGGTTTCGGAGGTCTTCGCGACCGTAAGCCAGGCGGTAGCCGTCAAGCGTCCAGACGGCTCCGCCGGCTTCCTCGAGGATGCATTGGGCCGCGCCGGTGTCCCATTCCATCGTCGGGACGAAGCGCGGGTAAAGATCGGCCGCACCCTCGGCTACGAGGCAGAATTTCAGCGAACTGCCCATGCTCACCAGCTCGGCGTCCGGGAGTTTCTCGAGCATGGCGACGACCTTTGGCCCGGCGTGATCGCGGCTGGCCACGATGCGCAGCTTGGTCTTGTCGGCTTCCAAGACTTGGATCGCCATCGGCTCCGCTTGGCCAAGCCGCTTGAAAGCCCCGGTGCCGCGAGCCGCGAAATATTCCAAGTCGGACGCCGGTGCCAAAACCACGCCAAGCGTTGGTTCGCCGTTTTCGATCAGAGCGATGTTCACGGTGAACTGACCTGTTTTCTTGATGAACTCCTTGGTGCCATCGAGCGGATCGACGAGCCAAAAGCGTTTCCAGCCCAGACGTTCTTCGGTCGGGATGCCTTCCGACTCCTCGGACAAAACCGGGATGTCTGGCGTGAGTTGCGCCAGCCTCGTGGCAATGCACTCGTGCGCCGCGCGGTCCGCCTGCGTGAGGGGCGAACCGTCCTCCTTCGTCTCGACCTCAGCCGGGCCGTCGTAGGTTTTCATGATCGCCTCACCGGCCTCGGCGGCGATCCGTCGGATGTCTTCAATCATTATCAATCATCATACCCAGCCCACGCCGGGGAACCTGGCCAGGAGGTCTTTTCGGATTCTCGGGTATTCGCGTTGCTTGAATGTCGGCCAGTCTTCACAGAAATCGATCTTCTTGTTTTTCGGGTTCAACAGCTTGAACCGCACGATGTGTTCGCCATCGCAAATGCGCGGGTGCTCGGCCAAGCGGAAGCAGTCGTGCAGCTTCACGTGCAGTTCCACAGGCAGCGGGTTGCCGTGTTTGTCCGCCGGCACGTCGGGGTACTGCAGCCGCTTGGGCTTGTCGTCCGGCCAGGCGATCGTTTGCGGCGCGAACTCGTCGAGCCACTCCCACTGCTCGCTCGGCATGTGTTTGCGAAACGCCGGTTTGACGTCGGCGGCGATCGTCTCCTTGGCCAGGGTCATGCCCGCAAACGCGGTGGAGAGGCAATTCAAAATCGCTGTTTCGTCGAAAGGCGGAAACTCCAAATCCGGCCGAGCGGCGCACAGCCAGTTGAGCCGCTTGATGAGCTGCCGGATCGAGTGATCGAACGACTTCGGCGTGAACCACTCGGCAAGACAGGCCTTGGCCAGCGCTTCACCGGCGGCTTGCGGATCGGCCTCCTTCGCCCGTGTTCGACCCAGCTCGAGATCCCGAAAACGCGTTATTTCAAAGGCCTCGACGCGTTTCGGGCCGGGATCAAACTCGCACTCTGGCCGAGTGGTCAGTTCGTCCGGAAACAGCTCGCGCACCCAATCGAGTTCGATGGCGGAGGCCAAGCTGAGCAGTGTCTGCTCGCGGTTACCCCGGGCGGAGATTTGCCGGATCTCACCGACGACGAGCAGCGGAGATTTCTGCACGACACTTTCGCGGACCAGTGTGCCGCTGCGGCCTCCGGTCAGGCTGCAAAGCAGTGTGCCGCTGTCGCGCCGCACACAGAGTTGGTCGGCAAACGCGGCGAGGATGCAGCGGCGCAGGGCGGCGGACTTTGACCGGTCGGTCGCCGCTTGCGCATCGGTCGACCCGGCCAAGTGGAGGATTTGGCGTAACGCCGACTCAACCTCGCGGCACGCCCCGGCGTGGATGCCGTGTGCGCGGCAGGCATCGATGTTGTAGCGGCGTGCCGAGGCGAACTGCCAAGCGCGCATCAGCACCTCGAAGTCGGAGTCGGCGCCGTCGCGGAACGGCTCCTGGGCGGCCTGCACATTTTTGTCGTCTCGAGCGGAGCGGATGAGAATATCGCGCCCGCCCATAAACGCCGCGCACAACGCCGCCTCGTTGATGCAATCGTGGCGACTAGCCTCGACGATCATCCGGGCCAGGCGCGGGTGCATTGGCAGACGGAGCATCGCGCGGCCAACGTCGGTCAAGCCACCGGCGTTGCCGTTGGCCAAGCGCTTGGCCAAGGCACCGAGCGAGTGCAGCAGCGACTCGGCCTTGGCCACGGCGTTGGTGTCCGGCTTGTCGAGCCAGTCGAACTGGGTGGCCTCGTCGATGCCTGCGGCGTGCAGCATCAGCACCGATTCCGACAAGTCGGTGCGGTGGATTTCCGGTGTGTTGTGTTCGGGGCGATTGAGGTGGCCGCTCTCGGTCCAAAGCCGGTGGCACGTTCCCGGCGCGGTGCGGCCGGCCCGGCCGGCGCGTTGGTCGGCGGAGGCGCGGCTGATCTCCTCAATTAACAGCGTGCCGAAGCCGCGCTCGGCGTCGAAGCGGTCAACACGGGCCAAGCCACTGTCGATGACGTGGCGGATGCCGTCGATGGTTACCGAGGTCTCGGCGACGTTGGTGGCGACGACGACTTTGCGGCGGTCGCTCCCGGCGAAGGCGCGGTCCTGATCAGCAGGAGGGAGGTCGCCGTGCAGCGGGATCAGCTCGACCGGCTCGGGCAGGCGGTGGCGGCTAATCGAGCTGATTGTGCCGCGAATTTCGCCCATTCCGGGCATAAAAATCAAAATATCGCCGGGGGAGTCGTTGTGGAGGATTTTCTCGACCGACTCGGCGGCCTGCTCGGTGACGGGGTTGCGGTTGTGGTATTGGCCGAAGCGAATCTCGACCGGGAATGTGCGTCCATCGGAGGCGAGCACGCGGCAGGGGTCGTCGTCCGCCTGGCCAAGGTAGCGGGCGATCGGGCCGGTTTGAATGGTCGCCGACATGACGATGATTTTAAGGTCAGTGCGCTCGATGCATTGCAGTTTTTTGACGAGGCCAAGCGCGAGGTCGCTCATCAGGTTGCGTTCGTGAAACTCGTCGAACAGCACCGCGCCGATGTTGGCTAGGTGCGGGTCATCCTGCAGCCGGCGCAGCAGCACGCCTTCCGTGATGAATTCGATTTTGGTTTCGGGGCCGGTGTGGTTTTCGAAGCGAACCTGATAGCCGACTTCGCCACCGAGCTTGGCCGAGCGTTCCCACGCGACGCGGCGCGCGAGTGAGCGGGCGGCGACGCGGCGCGGTTGCATCACGACAACTTTGCCGCCGCCGCAGAGGACGTCGTCGAGGATCATCTGCGGGACTTGGGTGGACTTGCCGGAGCCGGTCGGCGCGGTGAGCACGAGGCGGTTTTGCACGGCGAGTGTGTCGGCGATCTCGCTGTGGATGTCCCAAATGGGGAGCGACTCGTTCATGCCGCGTGCGCTTGGCCAAGCTTGGAAGGGGGGCGGGGCGTCAAAGCAGGTGGCCCAGTTTTTCGCGCTTGGTCTTGAGGTATTTCTTGTTGTGCTTGTTCGGCTTCACGCGGATTGGCACCTGCTCGACGACCTCGAGTCCGTACCCCTCCATGCCGACGATTTTTTTCGGGTTGTTGGTGAGCAGCCGGATTTTCTTGATGCCGAGGTCGGCGAGGATTTGCGCGCCGATGCCGTACTCACGCAGATCCATCGGAAAGCCGAGTTTCTCGTTGGCCTCGACGGTGTCGTAGCCTTGTTGCTGGAGCTTGTAAGCCTTTATTTTCGGGGCCAAACCGATGCCGCGGCCCTCCTGGCGCATGTACAGGATCACCCCGTGGCCGGCGGCGGAAACCTGCTTCATCGCCTGTTGCAACTGCGGCCCGCAATCGCAGCGGCGCGAGCCGAACACGTCACCGGTGAGGCATTCGCTTTGCACGCGAACGAGCGTGCGGCGGCGGGTGTTCATGCTGCCCTTGACGAGGGCGAGGTGGTGCTGGCCGTCGATCGTGGAGCGATAGAGGTGCAGGTCGAACTCGCCATAATCAGTCGGCATGTTGATGACCTCCTCGCAGGCGACGAGCTTTTCGCGTTTGCGGCGAAACTCGATGAGCTGCTCGATGGAACAGATCTTGAGTTTGTGTTTTTTCGCGAAGCGACGCAGCTCCGGCAGGCGGGCCATCGAGCCGTCGTCGTTCATGACCTCGCAAATGACCCCCATCGGCCGGAAGCCGGCGAGTCGGGCGAGATCCACTGCCGCCTCGGTGTGCCCGGCGCGTTGCAGCACGCCGCCGCTGCGGGCGCGCAGCGGGAACACGTGCCCCGGTTGCACCAGGTCGTCGGCCAGCGAGGTGGGTTTGGCCAGGGTCTTGATGGTCGTGGCGCGGTCGGCGGCGCTGATGCCGGTGGTGATGCCTTGCGCGGCGTCGACGCTGGTCTGGAAGTCGGTACGGTGGGTCTCGCGGTTGTTGAGTACCATGCGCTCGATGCCGAGTTGTTGCAGGCGCTCCGGCGCGGTCGGCACACAGATGAGGCCGCGGCCAAACTTGGCCATGAAGTTGACCGCCTTGGCCGTGGCTTTCTCGGCGGCCATGATCAGGTCGCCCTCGTTTTCGCGATCGGCGTCATCGACGACGACGACCATCTTGCCGCGCGCGATGTCGCGCAGCGCTGAGTCGATCGAGTCAAATTTGCCCGTGGTTTTCTTTGCAGTCATAAACCCGCCCGTTCGGCAAGTTACCCGCGCTTGGCCAAGCGGTCGAGAGTCGAGGGCCGGAACAGGCCGAACAACTGGCGCTTCTGGCTTGAAATTGGCCAAATGTGGTGCACAGTTTTCGTTGCCCATCGAATAGGCAATAATGTAGGCGCTTTTCGCCTGAATGTCATTTTTATCATGAAAAAACAAAGCATACTTGTTGTTGCCGCGCTTGGCCTTGCGACGGCCGGTTCCGCACACGCCCAATCGCCAGCACCCACTCCGCCCAAGCCTGTCACCTCGTCCAAACCGGCCGCCAAGCCGACAACCGTGAAGCCGGACTTCCCGTCCTACAAGACAGTGATCAAGGGGTACGAGCAGGTCATCTCGAGCATGGACAAGAAGTCGAGCCTGTTCTCGATCTACGTGCGCAAGAAGGACCAGCAAATGCTCGGGGCGCTGCCGGCCGGGTTTGAGTCGAAGAAATTTTTCATCGCGATGACTGTGGCCAGCGGAGAGACTTATGCTGGGCTGCAGGCCGGCGAGAAGTACGTTTATTTCAAGCGGCTCGACAAGCGACTGCTGATCATCGAGCCCAATCTCAAGGTGCGCTCCACCGGCGACCTTGAGTCGAAGGCCTCCGTGAAACGGATCTTCACCGACCGAGTGATTGTGGACGTGCCGATCCTAACGCTGTTGCCGAAGAACAGGCCGTTGATCGACATGGACGCGCTGCTCGTCGGCCAGGCGTCGAAATTTTTCGGCAGCAAAGGGGCTGGCTTCAACGTTAAGCTTGCGCAGATCCGCACCGCCAAGGCGTTCCCGGGCAACGTCGAGTTGGCCTTCACCGTGCCGGCGTCCAACGGCGTGCTCAAGACGTTGCACTACTCGATCAGTGCGATCGTCCCGAACAAAACCTACAAGCCGCGCTTGGCCGACCAGCGGGTGGGCTACTTCACCACCAGCTACTCCGACCTCGGCAAGTACACCGACGAGCAGAAGAAGACCCGCTACATCAACCGCTGGCACCTCGAGAAGGCCGACACCAAGCTCAAGGTCAGCCCGGTGAAGAACCCGATCATTTTCTACATCGAGCACACCACGCCGGTGCGCTACCGCCGCTGGGTTCGCGAGGGCATCCTGATGTGGAACAAGGCCTACGATAAAATCGGCTTGGCCAATGCCATTGAGGTTTACTACCAGGATGCCACCACCGGCGCGCACATGGAGAAGGATCCCGAGGATGCCCGGTACAACTTTGTCCGCTGGCTCAACAACGATGTCGGCACCGCCATCGGCCCGAGCCGTGTCAACCCAATGACCGGCCAGATTCTCGACGCCGACATTATTTTGACCGACGGCTGGATTCGCCATTACTGGAAGCAATTCAACGAAATAATGCCGGACATCGCCATGGAGGGCTTTGCGCCGGAGACGCTCGCCTGGCTCAAGGGACATCCCGAGTGGGATCCGCGGGTGCGCCTGGCCCATCCCTCAATGCGCGACTCCATCAAGGCCGAGCTCGCCGCCCACGGCGCAGAGGCTTATGGCGGGCATCCCTTGGCCAAGGTGGATGGCGAATTGATTGGCGACAACGAGTTTGACGGCCTGTACGGGCGCATCAGCCAGGTGAACGGCCTTTGCCTCGCAGCCGAAGGCAAGGCGCTCGACCTGGCCGCCATGCGGTTCACCTTCGAGTTGGAAGCCGAGGCGGCCGGGGAGGAGGACGATGAGAAAAAGGATGAGAAGGGTGACAAGCCCAAGCCGAAAAAAACCGTGGTCAAGCTAGATGGGGTACCGGAGTGGTTCATCGGCCCCCTGGTTGCCGAGTTGGTCGCACACGAGGTGGGCCACACGCTTGGCCTGCGCCACAACTTCAAGGCCTCGAGCATCCACTCGCTGGAAAAAATCAACAGCGACGAGATCAAGGGCAAGGAGACCCTGGCCGGCTCGGTGATGGATTACCTGCCAATCAACATGTACAAGGGCATCGGCGACAAGGCCGGCGACCACACCATGATCGGCATCGGCCCGTACGACCATTGGGCCATCGAGTACGGCTACTCCATTGTCAAAAAACCGGAGGAGTTGCAGAAAATCCTGAGCCGCGTGTCCGATCCCAAATTGCAGTACGCCACCGACGAGGACACGATCGGCCCCGACCCGTTCGCGCGCCGCTACGACTTCGCCGCGAACCCACTCCAGTACGCGCACAACCAGATGAACATCGTGAAGCATCATCGCGGGCAGTTGCTCGATCATTTCGTGAAGAAGGGCCAAAGCTGGGCCAAGGCGCGTTACGGCTACCAACTCACGTTGTCCCTGCAGGTGCGTGCGCTGAGCATGATGGGCAACTGGATCGGCGGCTCGTTCGTGAACCGCGACAAGAAGGGCGATCCCGGCGACCGCTACCCCATCACCCCGGTGCCGGCCAAACAGCAGCGCGAGGCACTCGAGTTCATGCTCGAGAACGCCTTCAAGGACGAGGCGTTCGGGCTCAACACCGAACTGCTGCGTCGCATGAGCAACGACCGCTGGATCGATAATCTCTCAAGTTCAATGAAGGACTCCACCTGGCCGGTGCACGAGAAGGTCATGGGCATCCAAGCCTCCACGCTCACGATGATCCTCAACCCGACCGCGCTGGGCCGCGTGTATGACAACGAATTCCTCGTCGAGAACGACAAGGACGCCATCACGCTGCCGGAGATTCTGGGCAAACTCGACGAAGCCATCTGGACCGAGTTGAAGGCCCCGGCCAAGGGCGAGCACACCGCCCGCAAGCCGTTGATCTCGAGCCTGCGCCGCAACCTCCAGCGTGAGCACCTCGAGCGACTGGTCAGTCTCAGCATGCCCGGCTCATGGCGTGGCGCCAGCTCGCGGCCGTTGGCCAACCTGGCCACGCAGCAACTCCGTTCCTTGGCCAAGCGCATCGACGAGGCGCAGAAAACCGAAGGCGTCAAACTCGACCCCTACACCGCCGCCCACCTTTCCGAGGCAAGCGAGTTGATCAAAAAGACCCTCGACGCCGGCATCATCTACGGCAGCACGAAGATTTAACGGGCCAACACGGCTCCAAGCCAAGCGCTTGACCAATTTCAGCCGGCGTTGCCCGAGTAGGGGTGCCGCCGGTTTTCTTTTGGCGCTTGGCCGTATAATTGCCTTTGTTTCCGGCTCGGTTTTCTTCAGTATCCGCGCGTTCTCTGGCCGGCCAAGCGCTTGGCCAAGCGCAACCCAAACCTGACCCATGAGCGACTCGAACAACCCTCTCGCCGCCGAAAATACCCTCCTTACGGAGGCAAGCCAAAAACCGCTCCTTTCCCGCTGGGGCACATTCGCCAAGCTGTCCGGCCCCGGCTGGCTGCAGGGCGCAATCACGCTCGGTGGAGGCTCGCTCGCTGGCAGCCTTTACATCGGGGTGATTGGTGGCTACGAGCTGCTCTGGCTCCAACCGTTGATGATGATCTTCGGCGTGCTGATGCTCTCGGTCATCGGCTACGTCACGCTCTCCACCGGAGAGAAGCCTTTTCGCGCCATCAACAAGCATATTAACCCGGTGCTGGGCTGGGGTTGGCTCATCGCCGCGATGTTGGCGAACCTCGTCTGGGCCATGCCGCAGTTCTCGCTTGGCACGGCTGCCATCCAGCAGAACTTTGGCATCCTCGATGGCGCCTACGGCAAGTACATCTGCGCGCTGCTTTTGTTTGTCATCGGATCGGCGGTTGTGTGGTCGTACGACAGCGGCAGCAAGGGGATAAAGGCTTTCGAGATCATCCTGAAAATTATGGTGGCCGTTGTGGTGGTGAGTTTCTTCGGCGTGGTGGTTGTGATGTCTGGCAGTCTCGATTGGGGGGCGATTTTCGCCGGCTTCATTCCAAATTTCAGCCTGCTCTCCGAGCCGGCGTCCAAGTTCACGGAAATTATCAAGGAATCGAGCGACCCGGGCTACTGGAACGATGTCATCCTCAGTTCGCAGCGCGACCGAATGGTCACTGCCGCCGCCACCGCTGTGGTGGGTATCAACATGACCTTCCTGTTGCCGTACTCGATGCTGCGCAAGGGCTGGGGCAGGGCACACCGAGGCTTGGCCACGTTCGATCTTTCGCTTGGATTGTTCTTGCCGTTTTTTCTGGCTACGACCTGCGTGGTGATCGCTTCCGCCAGCCAGTTCCACGGGAAATACGACGAAGGACTGCTCGATCCTGCAAAGAGAACTGCGCTGACAGAAAAGTTGCAGGACGCTTACGGCAAGAATTTATCCGGCATACAGGCCAAGCTCGGTGAAGCCAAAGAACCAAACGACACGGACAAACAACTTGCCGCGATGCTCGTGAGTCGCGACGCCTTTCAACTGGCTGGGTCGCTGGAGAACCTCACCGGCAACAAGGCGGTATCGCAGACAGTTTTCGGTATCGGCGTGCTCGGCATGGCGGTCTCGACCATTATCATTTTGATGCTGATCAACGG
>QOAX01000053.1 GCA_003972865.1 Verrucomicrobiota bacterium
ACCGCATCCAAAATATCCGTCCACGTTCGCGCATCGAACAGCAAGTGGCCAAGCGGCAGCAACACCGACAAGCCAATAAACAGCCAAGCAACAGTCGCCACCGTGCCGATCAGCGCTTGGCCAAGCCGGTCGCGCAACACCTCCGCCGGAATGCCCTGGCTCTCCCACGGCCAGGCGACCGCCCTGCCGCGCAGCAACAGCAGCAGCCCCAGTGGCAATGCCGCCAGCACCCAGCCGTATTGCCACGCCAACGCGAAATTGTAGCTCGTGCTGAACTGCACCCAAAACTGCACCGGGAAAACTTTCACCTGCAGAATCGCCGGCACCGCGATGTTGTTGAACGCCAGCGCGAACACGATCAACCCGGACTGCAACGCCGCCGGCAGCGTCATCGGTAGCAGCAGCGAACGCGCGAGCAGCCAGCCGCCCAGCCCCGGCTCGGCGTCGAGCAACTCTGCCGTGAGTCGCTTTAGCGGGCCGAGGCACATCAGGCACGGCAGCGGCCAAAGCATCAACGTTAGCACCCACGCCGCGCCACCGTGCGAATAGATGTCGAGCGGCAGCCACGACTTTAGCACGCCGACATTGCCCAGCAGGCCAAGCCACGCGTTGACCACTAGGAATGGCGGCAACGCCAACGAAACGATCGCCCCAGCCAGCGCAGCCCATCGCACTCGGCCACGCGACGATGCGATGAACAGCGCGACGAACCATCCCACCACCACCGCGGCCAACGCCACCGGCACGGCCAGCTCCAAACTGTTAAGCAGCAGGCCCCAGCTCATGTCAGTCGAGGAAGATGGATTGAAGTTCGCTTACGGCCTGCCCGTTTGCTTCCACCAAGCTTGGCCAAGCGATCACGCCAGTCGCCGGGATTTCGCCAGGATCAATCGCCCCGGCCTCGACGAGCGCGGAACGCACCGCCGGCGACTGCAGAAACTCGGCCAAGCGCCTGGCCAAGCCGGGATGCGGCGCGCCGCGAATGTGGCCCAGCGTGTTGCGAATGGCCATGCCGTCTTGGCCAAGCGGCTTGCCAGCGATCGGCAGGCCGTTGCGAAGACCGACCCGGACGTCGTCGGAGTCGGTCAGGCCAAGCGCGACCTCGCCGCGGCCGACGAGTTGCACGACCACCGAATTGCCGTCGACCGTCATCACGCCGTTGGCCAACAGCGCGCGGCACCACGCCTGCCACCGTGCCGCGCCCCAGCGCTGGCGCAGCACTTGAAAATGTGTCGCCGTCGAGCCGAAGAGCGGCAGCGCGATCGCCACCCTGCCGCGCCACTGCGCGTTGGTCAGCGCAGCCAGGCTCGGCGGCAGCTCCGTGCGCCCAAGCCGGTTCGTATTCCAAACCCACTGCCGCGTCCGGGCACCGAACGACTCGATCGGCTCATCCGCTGCGAGCACACCGCGCGCGGTGAGTTGGTGCGTGCGAAACGCCTCGTTGTTCCAAAACAAATCGCAGCGCGGACGATTTTTTTCGGCGATCAAGCGGTTGATCAGCCCCACCGTCTTGACGACTTCGCTGTCGTAAACAGCCCGAACGCGAACGCCGGTTTCCTGCTCGAACCGCCGTAAAATCGGCTCGGCGTAAACCTGGTCCTGCGAGGTGTAAACCGTGACCGACTCGCCGCCGGGCGAGCAGCCAACGAGCAGCGCCACGCCGATGAGCCACGCCGTTTGCAGCCGATCGGTCATGCGGTGCGCCGATGATAAAACCACCATTCAAACAACAGGAACCCCAAGCACAACATCGCGATCCAGCGCCACGCCTCCTTGTCGGCGCTCACCTGCACCGTCGCTTCGACCGTGCCGTACTCGCCCATTTGCAGGGACTCGCGCGAGCGGATGTCGCTCTCGTTTCTGTCGAGCAGGTTCACGCAAAACTGGAGTTCATTCGTCCCGACTGTCGCCGTGTAAACACCTTGCTGAAATGTGTCTCCGAAGATCAACTCGCCGCTGGTCGTGGTCTTGGTTTCACGAGTCGAGCCGTCCGGCAGTTCGACGCTCACCGGCTGGTCCCCGCCGGCCAGGCGCACGTGAAATGGTTCGCCGACGCGGATGCCGGTTCGGGCATCGGGGTTGAGCCAGTCGGCGGCGTTGGCGATGAAAATGGGAAACGAGACGCGCAGGGGCCACGTGCTGTCGAGCGGGTTGAAGCCAATCCACACGACGCGCTGGCCGTTGTTTTCGCCCGCTGCCACGAGCGGCGCGGACGGCGACTCGACGAGCGGTGCGAGCCACGGCGGCGGCTTGGCGGCGAGCGCCTTGGCCACCTGCACGTTGTCGAAATTGACGAAACGCAGCAACGGGTGGGTGCTTTTCCAGTCCACAATCGGCGGCCCGTCGATCGAGCCGCTGGGGCGAAACCAGTTGGTCGACTGCGTATGGATCGCCAGCACGTTACCGCTTGGCCAAGCGCCTGGCGTGACGTCGTCGAGCACGACAAAATCGGCCGGCGGCTCCGGTTCGGTGAGGTTGGCCGCCACGGCGAGGTCGAGCTTGGGCACGCTGCGCAGCGCCCGCTCGAGAAACTGGTTGCCCTTCGTGACCAGCAACGCGCGGGTGTTGCGCCGGGCGAGGCTGAGCACCGAGGCGGTGTTGTCCACGGCGAGCGCGTCGTTGTTTTTCAGCTCCAGCCGGAAGACGCCGCTGGTGCCCTGGCTGGCGACGAAGACGAGCGACGCCGTGTTGGTCGCGCCAATGGTCACGCGCCGGTTGCCGACAAGTCTCCCGCCGAAAAACAGGGACACGTCGCTCGAGAGCGAGTTGGTGAAGGCGTTGGCAATCGTCGCAAAAATTGCCTGTTGCCCGACCTGCTCCGGGTGCGGCCGAACTTCCAGCGACACGATGCCGAGATTGTCGCCGCCCTCACCCACCCGGTGATAGGCCAGGTTCAAGTCCTGCAACTCGAATTCATCCAGATCCGGCGACGCGCCGTCACTGAACAAATGCACCTCGGTCCTGGCTCGGTTGCGCGTGAGGTTTTGGGCGAGCTTGATCGCATTGAGCAGACGCGTCGGCGAGTCGGTGGCCTGAGCTTGGCCAAGCGCGGAGCGCAGCGCCGCCTTGGCGCTGGTCGGCGATTGGCGGACCTCGGTCACCGCGCCGGCCAACAGCAAAACCATTCGGTCGTTGTCGTACATCGAGTCGATGAGCTTGGCCAACTCGGCCTTCGCCTGGCCAAGCCGACTGGGCGAAACATCGGTCGCCTGCATCGACGCCGACACGTCGAGAATGGCGACGATGAAACGGCCGCTCTCCAGTTTGCCGGCAAAGTACGGGCGAGTCAGCGCGAACACGGCCAGCGCGAGCAGGATGAGCTGGATGACCAGCAGCCAGTTGTGCCGAAGTTTCTGGAACGGTGAACTGGCTTGCGTCTCATTGAGGAACCGCTGCCAAAGAACTGTGCTTGAGACCAGTCGCGCCACCCGCCGGCGCTTGAGCAGATAAAAGACAACAACGACCGGTAGCGTGGCGGCGAACGCGAGTGCCTCAGGCGTGAGAAAGTTCATCGCCACATGCCCCCCGTCCGCATGGCCTTGAGCAGCAGATCGGCGATCGGCGTGTCGGAGCGCGCCAACTGGTAGCGGATGCCGCGGGTGAGGCAAAACTCCTGCAGCCGCTGGCAGTAGTTTTGCACCGTGGCCCGGTACGCCTTGAGGCGGTATTTGCCGAAGGTCACCTCCTGCTCGGCGCCGGTCTCGGAGTCGATCACCTTCAGGTCGCCGAAGGCCGACGGCTCGAGTTCCTCCGGCGAGAGAATTTGCACGGCGTGAATCTCGGAGCCGCTATGAGCCAGCGCCTTGAGTCCCTCCTGGTAACCGGCGGGGTCGAGAAAATCGCTGAGGATGACCGACACACCGGGCGCACGGTGCTTCATCGCGCCGCGCCGGAGCGCCCGGTTCAAGTCCGCCGTGCCGGCGGCCTTAAGCTTGGCCAGGTTTTCAAAAAAACGGATCGACGATTTGCGGGCGCGAACCTGCCGCAACTCGCCGGTCAGGCTCACTTGATCGTCGCCCAGCGGAAATGGCTCGACGGTGACGCGGTCGAACCCACACAACGCCACGTAGCCCACGGCGGCGGCGACCTGGCGGGCGAAATCGAACTTGGACACCTGGCCAAACGACATCGACTCGCTGGCATCGAGAAAAATGGTGACGGGAAGCTCGCGTTCCTCCTCGTAAAGCTTGAGGAAGAGACGGTCGAGTCGGCCGTAGATGTTCCAGTCGATCCGGCGCAGGTCGTCCCCAGGAACGTAGTTGCGGTAATCTGCGAACTCGACTGACTGGCCCTGGGCTCCACTGCGGCGCTCCCCCTTCGCCGTGCTCTTCGAACGACGCCGAGCAAGGAGCTGCAACTGCTCCAAACGCTTCAGCAAATCAGGGGAAATCAACGCCGCCATGACCACGGGATCAACCGGGGCGAATGCTCACCGGATTCTCAGATTCTGACAAGCAGGATTCAAATAAAACCTAGGATTAAGAAAGCGTTAAAGATGAACGATCTATGGATGAGAACCCACTCTACCCACTTCGGAAATCATCAAAACCTGATAAATACTAATCTTCACATAAATCGGGAACAGATACTCGCTCACGTAGGTTATTCAATGCCATCCCCATTCGCCCCTGCGCCTCTCTTACCTAAAAATTTTCCGAAGTACCAAACAGATACCTGATCGTGACCGTGGACCTGATCGTGACCGTGGACACCGCGGTGGCGCACTTGGCCGGCGCGCTTGGCAAGCCAACGCGGGTGCTGCTGCCGTTCGCCGCCGACTGGCGCTGGCTGCTCGATCGCGAGGACACACCGTGATACCCGAACACGAGACTGTTCCGCCAACAAACCGCCGGCGATTGGGCCGAAGTGATCGGCCGAGTCGCCAATGAACTTCAGCGATTGGCCAAGCGCTGAGCCTCGACTCAGCGTATTCTCGACTTTTTGGTGGGGCGTTTTTTTGCACGCTTGGCCACCGCTGGCCGGGCTCCTTTTCGGATGGCTTTTTTCTTTGCATCCTTTTTGCGCTTGGTCTCGTCGCGGGTTTTTTGGATTTCGCGCTTGGTAACCTTTTTGCTCGTCCGACTTTTTACCGTCGTTTTGCGGCGAACCGGCTCGATGCTTTTCGGGCGCGGCTTGGCCACGAGCCGTATGTGGCACCCCTCGAACCCGAACGACTTGCGAAGCACGCCGATGAGGTAGCGCGAGTAGTTGTCGCTCATCAACTCCTTGCGGTTGACGAAGAGCAGAAACGTCGGCGGCTTTGCGTTGACCTGCGTGGCGTAAAAGAGCTTGAGTCGATGGCCCCTGGAGCTGGGCGCCGGGTTGCGCTCCAGCGCCGCCTGCAGCGAGCGGTTGAGCAGGCTCGTCGGCGTGGTTTTTTGGAGCTGCGAACTGACATAGCGAATGGCCTCGAGTAGGCGGTCCAGTTGGAAACCCTCAATCGCCGACGTGAAAATAACCGGCGCGTAGTCGATGAAAAACAGGTTGGACTTTACCCATTTGCCGAATTCCTCGTACATCAGCTCCTCCTGTTTTTTTCGGCTGAGCTTGCGGCCTCCCTGCGCGACGGTTTTTTTGGCCTCCCGCTTGCGGCCCTTCTCCAGTCCGGCCTGAAAAAGGTCCCACTTGTTGACGACGATGACGCAGGCGCAACCAGCCTCGGTGATGCGGTCGCAGATTTTTTTGTCCTGCTCGGTGACACCCTCGGCGGCGTCCATCACCAGCACCGCGAGGTCGCACCGCTCGATGGCTTTGTCCGCCCTGTTGACGCTGAAAAACTCCACCGCGTCCTTGATGCGCCGCCGCTTGCGGATGCCGGCCGTGTCGATGAGGTTGTAACGTTGCCGCACACCCTCGGTCACAACCTCGAACGGCACGTCGATGGCGTCGCGCGTGGTGCCCGAAATCTCGGTGACAATGACCCGCTGCGACCGGGTGAGTGCGTTGATGATCGACGACTTGCCGACGTTGGGCCGGCCGACGATGGCGATGTTCAGCGGCGGCTCCGCAGCGGCTTGCTCCTCCGGCTTGGCCAAGTGTTCCGGCAACCGGCTCACCGCTTGGCCAATGGGAATATCGATGCCCCGCAAATGCAGCGCGCTGACCGGAAAAATATGCTCGAAGCCAAGCTCGGCAAACTCATCAACCCCCTGTTCGTGCGCGGCAATGTCCACCTTGTTGACCATCACGAACACCGGCCTGCCGGCTTCGCGGAGCATCCCGGCAACCTCGAGATCCATCGGCACGACACCCTCCTGCACGCTGACGACGAACAAAATCACATCCACATCATCTAGCGCAACCTGCACCTGGGTGATGATCTCCCGGGCGAAGTCGTCGCCGCCGCGCTCGCCCTTGAGCAGGCCGATGCCGCCGGTGTCCACCAGCGTGAACGGATGCCCCAGCCACTCGACCTCGGCGCTGAGCCGGTCGCGTGTGACGCCGGGACGACCGTGCACAATGGCAATCCGCTTGCGCGCAATACAATTGAACAGGGCCGACTTCCCGACATTGGGCCGGCCGACGATGGCTACCACTCCCGGCACGGCGCTGTTGTACTGGGTTCGCGGCGGGAGAGCGAGACGACGGTTTTTTCTGAATCGCCGACCGGCTGGTTTCCTGAAAAATGCGTGTCCCGGATGAATCCTGTCGAGCAGAGCAAAGTCACCTTCAAACTCGAGCAGTATCGGATAATACGTGCGCCTGGCCAAGCGGTGGTGTTACGGGGTCGCGGTGTCGGCGGTGCGCCAGAGGTACCAGGCGGCGACGGTGCGGTGGGGGGCCCAGTATTCGCCGGCAGCGAGGAGTACTTTCGGCTTGGGTAGTTCGGCCAAGCCCTTGGCCAAGGCGAATCCTTTTTGCACACCGAAATCGGTCGCGGGCAGCACGTCCGGGCGGCCGAGCCGGAAGATCAGCAGCATCTCCACCGTCCAGCGGCCGACGCCCTTGATCGATGTCAACCGCTCGACCAGTTCGTCGTCGCTCATGCGGTTGGCCTGGCGCGAGTCGGGCACGATGCCGTCTTTCGCCGCTTGGGCGATGTTTTGGATGTAACCGGCTTTTTGGTTCGAGAGCCCGACGCCACGCAGTTGCCCGAACGGCTTCCGCAGCACCCTCTCCGGCTCGGGAAATTTCCGGCCGGGGAACAGCTCGAGAAAACGGCCAAAGATGATCGCCGCCACTTTGCCGGTGAGTTGCTGATACACGATCGAGCGGACGAGCGACGCGTAAATCGTGCGGCTTTTCTCCGGCACCAACTCAAACGGGCCGATGCGCCGGATGACCTTGGCCAAGTCGGGATCGACTTTTTTGAGATGCCGAATAGCTCTGACGGCGTCCATGGCCAAGTGCCGGGTTCAGTGGCCCGGGCCGGCGGCGGGCGGCTCGAAGTAGTCGACTCGAAGCCAGTCGGCGATCAGGCCGACCTCTTTGTCGGTGAGAATTTTTTTCACGCCGAATGCCGGCATGCGGTCGTTGTTCTCGGGGTAAAACTTTTTGTGCTCCGGGTTTTTCACGAAGTCGATGGTCCATTGGCGCGAGCCGTAGCCGGTGAGGTCGGGGCCGACGGCGTCGGGGTCCGGCTCGCCAAACGCATGGCAGTCGATGCAGCCGATGTCGTCCTGGAGATACTTGATGCCCTGCCGGATCAGCGCCGCGCCGGCTTGATCGACTGCGGCTTGGCTTGGCAGCTTGGCCTGCGCGGAGAGCGCCACGGCAATGGCGTCGAGCATTTTGCGTTCCGCTGCGTCGTACTTGCGGACTTTGCGGTTGAGGAATTTTTTATACATGTCGCCGTCCTTGTGCGCAGTGCCGCCGAAGTAGCGGGGGCTGATGAATTTGTCCGGGTCGAGCAAATCACGAATCCATTGGCGCGTGGCGAAGCCTTTCAGGTCGGGCGCCTCCGGTGCTTCCTCCGGCTTGGCGCTGGCGATCACGTCGAACGGGCCTTCGGCCTTCGCCTGCAAAAGCGACCGCACGGTTTGCCATTCGTCCTGCGTACCGGATTTGCGTGCCAGCCAGTCGGGATGCACGGCGTCGCCAGAGAAAAAGCGGCTCGTCAGTCCCGTGCGATTTCCCAGTTCGTCAAGCGTCCCGGCCTTGGCTAGTTCAACGGCCAAGCCGTCGTGGCCGCCGTATCGGTGGCAACTCGCGCAGTGCTGCGCGAACAGCCGCGCGCCCTGCGTTTTCGGATCGTCCTTGAGCAGCGACAGTGCGGTGGACTCGATGCCCCGGGCCATGGCCAGGGCAGTCACGCGGAGGCCATCCCGCGCGTCGTCGAGCACGGCCTTTAGGTATCTGGCGCTGTTCGGCCCGGCGACATCCTCCTGCTTGGCCAGGTACGTGAGCGCGCCGGCGCCGCCGAGGAACACAAAGATGATGCCGATGTTGAACACGTGCCCGAGCTTCCAGCGGCCGATGAAAGGCATCAGGCAGATCAGGCCGACGGCCATTCCGGGAATGTATATCGCGCCCCACACCTCGTTGCCTTCGCCAAAAAACGGCAACTTTAGGAATTGGAACAGGAACAGGAAATACCAGTCCGGCCGCGCGGCGGAAAACGGCTCGGAGGGATCAGCCGGCGAACCCAAATGCGCGCCGTGCACCCACAGCACAAACCCCAACACAGCCACCATCACCGCGAGACAGGCCACGGTGTCCTTGAAAACCTGATCCGGCCAAAAGTAGGCGTCGCGCTTGGCCACCGGCTCAGCCGGCGTGATGCCGTGACGACGGAACAGATAGATGTGCCCGACGATCAGCAGCACCAGCATACCCGGCAACACGCCGGCGTGCAGCGCGAAAAAGCGAGTCAGTGTGTGATGCCCGTACTCGGTGCCGCCGATCACGAGCTTCTGCATCTCCGGCCCAATGAACGGAACCAGGTTGATCAGGTTGGTGGCGACCTTGGTGGCCCAAAAACCTTTTTGATCCCACGGCAACAGGTAGCCGGTCAGCGACAGGGCCAGCACAAGCAGCAACAGCAGGACACCGAACCAGTAGTTCACCTCGCGCGGCGCCTTGTAAGCGCCGTCGATCACGACCTGCATCAGGTGCAGCAGCAGCAGCACCGGCATGAACTGCGCCGTCCAGTGGTGGATGCCCCGCAGCAGCCAGCCGCCGATCATCTCGTTTTGGATGTAGTTGACCGACTCCCACGCGTCGCCGGAGCTGGCGCTGTAGCCCATCCACAAAAACACGCCGGTGACGAACTGTACGAAGATCGTGAACGTGAGCGTGCTGCCCCAAACATAGCGCCACCGTGAGCCGCCGGGGATATTCTCGAACAATGCCGACTTAGTGAGCTGACGGATGCCCGTGCGATGATCGATCCAGTCCAGCAGTGACTTCATCATACTGGGACCCGATCGCTATGGCCGGGTTGAAAGTTCTGGAACTTCACCCACACCTCGGTCTTGTTACGAATCTGAATATCAAGCGGATCCATCCGACGCGGACTCACGCCCACGGCAAGACTGCCGTCCAACTTGAAATTGCTGTTGTGACACGGGCAGAAGAAATCCTTGTTGCCCGGTCGATAGTCGACGAAGCAGCCCAGATGCGGGCAGACCGTGTGCAGTGCCTTCGGCACCCCATCAACGAGCCGCAGGTACACCGCACCGATGCTGACGTTCGAGAACCGGTTCCACGCATCCACCTTGTCGGCCACGACGGAGAACTTGGCCGGCGAGCCGTCGGCGGGGATCGCGTCCAGCGTGGTGACCATGACGAAGCCATCGCCTCCGCCCTTGTTGCGCTTGGCCAAGGGATCGAAATACGACCACACACCCGCGCCAAACGGCACTGCGCTGATGAGCGTGCCGATGAACGCGCAGAGAAACTTGATGAAGCCGCGCCGTTCCCCGGCCGACTCCGGCGTGCCGGGCTCCGGTGGATTCACCGGTTCCTCCGCTTGGCCAACGGATTCGCCGGCGGCGGAGTCGAACGATTCGATCTGGTTTTCCTCTTGGTTTTCCACCTTGCGCGAGAGGCGGGAGTTTAACGCTGGCCCTACGGAGTTCCGAGAAAAAAACGCACCGGCAACTGCGCCGGTTGAATTGTCTCGACCGTGCGGGGTGGTGTTTCATTTACTCACCGGCAGCGGATGAGCAGTCGCTCCCCGCTTGGCCAATGGCACTCGAAACACTTCAAATCCAACTCGCCGACCGCGAGCACACGTTCACCTACCCCCAAGCCGAGGACCAAATGATCCTGTCCGTGCTCGAGGGCAGGGACTATCCGCTGGCCAAGGCGCGCCTCAGCGGCGAAATCATGCGGCTGCAACTCCCCTCGATCGACCTCCTCAATGTGGACGGAGAGTCCGCCGAGTCGGAGATCCTCCACGAGGTGCTCACCGGCGCACCGGAAGTGCCCATCCGCAACATCTTCGTCGAGTACCACGCCATCGCCGCCCGCGAATACCTCACCGAGGAACTCCGCCCAAAATATGACGTCCACCTTTGCAGCGTGGCCACGGACCGGCAGGGCACTCTGCTGTTCGTCCTCAAAGACTCGGCCAGATAAAAAATTCATGTTTGAAAAAATAACCCTCCACACGCCTCGCACGTTCGTGCCGGACGACTTGAACGCTGGCGACTGGGCAGCACTTGCGCCGCTCTTTGAGCAACTTGAGCAGCAACTCAGTGCCGCCGCCGATGCCGTCCACCTTGAGCAGGCCATTCTCAACTGGGAGGAACTCTCCGCCGCCATCGCCGAGGAAAGCTCCAAGCGCACCATCGCGATGACCTGCCAGACGGACGACAAAACCGCCGAGCAAGCGTACCTCGATTTCGTCGAGCAGATTGAGCCGGAGGTGAAGACGTCCAGCTTCCGCTTGGCCAAGGCGCTCGCCGATCATCCGCACCGCGACGGCCTCCCGGCCAAGCGCTACGAGGTGTTCACCCGCGACACCGCGCTCGAGGTCGAGTTGTTCCGCAGAGAGAACGTCGCGCTCGAGACCGAGACAACCAAGCTTGGCCAGCAATACCAAAAACTCATCGGCAGCCTGGCCGTGCCGTTCGACGGCGAGGAACGCACCCTCGTGCAGATGGGCCGCTACCTCGAGGAGACCGACCGGGCACGGCGGCAGGAGGCGTGGGAACTCGTGGCCAACCGCCGACTCGAGGAGGCCGAAAAAATCGACGGCCAACTCGACGACTTGGCCAAGCTGCGCAACCAGATGAGCGCCAACGCCGGCTTCCCGAACTACCGCGACTTCGCGCATCGCCGCAGCGGCCGGTTCGACTACACACCGGAAGACTGCCTCGCGTTCCACGACGCCATCGAGCAGGAAATGGTGCCGCTGCTCAAGGAACTGCACGACGAGCGCCAAGCCGCGCTTGGCATCGAATCGGTGAGACCGTGGGACACGGCAACCGATCCGCAGGGCCGTCCGCCGCTCAAGCCGTTCGAGGAAGTCCCGCAGTTGATCCGCCGCACGCAGGCGATCTTCGACCAGCTTGACGGCGATCTCGCCGGTTGGTTTCGGACCATGCAGGATCTCAATCTGCTCGACCTGGCCAACCGCAAGGGCAAGGCGCCGGGCGGCTATCAGGACTCACTGGCCGAGGCACGGCTGCCGTTCATTTTCATGAACGCGGTCGGCGTGCAGCGCGACGTCGAGACGCTGCTGCACGAGGCCGGCCATGCCTTTCACACGATGGCCTGCCAGGAGGAGCCGCTGCACTCGTACCGCCACGCGCCGATCGAGTTCTGCGAAGTCGCCTCGATGGCGATGGAGCTGCTCGGCGGCGAATACCTCGGCGAGTTTTACGACGACGCCGAAGTGCGCCGCGCCCGCATCACGCACCTTGAGGGCATCGTGTTCGTCTTCCCGTGGATCGCCACGGTCGACGCGTTTCAGCACTGGCTCTACCTGAACTCCGGCCACTCGGTCGCCGAGCGCGACGCCGCTTGGGACGGCTTGATGGATCGCTTCGGCGGCGGCATCGACTGGAGCGGCCACGAGCGCGCCCGGGCCAAACTGTGGCACAGGCAACTCCACATTTTCCTGCACCCGTTTTACTACGTCGAATACGGCATCGCCCAACTCGGCGCGCTGCAGGTGTGGGCCAACAGCAAACAGGATCGTGCCCGGGCACTTGCCGACTACAAGGCCGCGCTCGCGCTGGGCGGCTCGAGGCCGTTGCCGGAACTGTTCGAGCGCTGCAACACCCGGCTCGATTTCAGCCGCGAAACCGTCTCCCCGATGGCCGAGTTGCTGCGAACGGAATTGGCTGCGTTGAAGAATTGAACGAACCCTGCGCTTGGCCAATCAACGATTGACCAGCCAGAGGACTACGCCGATCAGCCCGGAGCCGATGATCCCGGCGATGATGCTCCACATTTGGATCTTGCTCCGGAACCGCCGGTTGGAACGCCCCATGCCGGGGAGCAGATAATAACGATGCTCCTCATCCCCGTCTTTCGGCTTTTTTTTCCTCGATCCAAACATCAGGCGCCGCTGTATGACGAGCAACGCGACAGACCCTATTGATCCCGCGGCCAAATGACAATCACGCTTGGCCAAGCGCGGAGGCTCCGCTAACTTGGCTCCGTGAGTTTTGTCGGCCATTTTGACCGGTTGCCCATCGACGCGCTTTGGCGCCGCGCCCGCGATGCCTCCGCGGCGGAGGCAGCAGCCGCCCTGACCAAGCGCGACCTGAGCCTCGCCGATCTCGCCGCCCTGCTCTCCCCCGCCGCACCGCTCGAGCCGTTAGCCAAGAGCGCCCATCAACTCACGCAACAACGGTTCGGCAAAGTCATCCGGCTCTTCGCACCGCTCTACCTCTCCAACGAGTGCATCAACAATTGCCAATACTGCGGCTTCTCACGCGACAACCCGATCCTGCGCGTGACGCTCTCGGTCGATGAAGTCGTGCGCGAGGCCAAGGCGCTCGCCGGGCAGGGTTTCCGCAACATCCTGCTCGTCGCCGGCGAGCATCCCAAATTCGTCTCCAGCGGCTACATGGTCGACTGCGTCGAGGCACTGCGCGACGCCGTGCCGTCGATCTCGCTCGAGGTCGGACCAATGGAAACCGACGAGTACCGACCGCTCACCCAAGCCGGCGCGGAGGGACTCGTTGTCTACCAGGAAACCTACGATCGCAAGGTGTACGCGGACATGCACACCTCCGGCCCGAAACGGAACTTTGACTGGCGCCTCGAGACGCCGGAGCGCGCCCACGCGGCCGGTTTCCGGCGGCTGGGTATCGGAACGTTGTTCGGGCTGAGCGACTGGAGGCGCGAGACCCTCTGCCTCGCGGCACACGCGCAGTACCTGCTGCGGCACTGCTGGAAATCGCAGCTCACCCTTTCACTGCCGCGCCTCCGTCCCTGCGCCGGGGAGTTCGAGCCACTGACCGACTTTGACGCCCGCGCCCTCGTCCAGGCCATTTGTGCGCTGCGCCTGTTTTTGCCGGACGCCGGCATCGTGCTCTCCACCCGCGAGCCGGCCAGCCTGCGCGACCAGTTGATCCCGCTAGGCATCACCATGATGAGCGCCGGGAGCCACACCGAGCCGGGCGGCTACACAGGTGCCGGGCAGGACAATCTTCACTACACCGAGCGCGGCCGAATCGTCGAACTCGCCGGCAACGCCAGCGAATGGGCGGCCACCAGCCAGTTCGACATCGCCGACGAACGCGAACCAAGCGACGTCGCTGCGACCCTCACCCGCCTAGGCTACGAGCCGGTCTGGAAGGACTGGGATCCGGCTATCCTCGCCAACTGAACAATAGCAGTTCGCGGGTTGACCCGGTGACTTTGCTGCCGTCGGCGATGCGGAGTTTTTGCACCCAAAACAGGCGACCGTCGGCGGCCTCGGCGGCGACGAGTTGGCGGCGCTCGGCTTTGGGGATTTTTTTGTTCACGAACAAGTCCTGCAGCTTGGCGGTGGCGGCTTGGCCGATGGGCTGAAAACGGTCGCCGGGCTGCCAGTGGCGCAATGTGATCGCTTGGCCAAGCATCTTGGCATCAAAGACTTCTCGGTTCTCCGCTTGGTCAAGCTCGCGCCACTTGCCCAAGCCGCCGGCCAAGCGTTCCCAGTGAATCTTCAAGCCGGCAAATTCGGTTTCGCCGGCTTGGCCAACGAGGCTGACTTCGCGCCGGGCCAGCGAGAATTCCGGCTCGGCGACGGACGCAGCCAATTCCACTTGGCCATCGGTGTTTCGTTGCAACCGCTTGCCGGGGGCGACCTCGATGACGCGGCCGGGCTCAAGCCGCAACCCCTCGACTAAATCGAACGACGACTCGACATCCATCGCGAACAGTTGCCGCTGCACGACCTGTCGCTGCACGGCAATCGGCAACTGCTCGAACGGAGGTTCGCCCGGCCACTCGGCGGCGAGATCGTCGATGCAGTCGGCAGCGTCACCGGCGAGTTGCATCGCCTTGAGAATTTGGCGGCTCGCCGCTGTGCCAAACTTCCCGGCAAATTGCGGCAGCAACTCGTGTCGGATGCGGTTCCGGAGGAAGCGCGTGTCGGCGTTCGTTGTGTCCTCGCGAAATTCAATTTTTTCCTGCGTTGCGAACCCGACAATCTCGTCGCGGCGAATGCCGAGCAACGGACGGACGAGCGTCACTCCTGAATCGACCGGCGACGGCGCGCTGGGCTGCATGCCGGCCAGTCCGCGGTTGCCCGCGCCGCGCAGCAGCCGGAGAAAAAAAGTTTCGATCTGGTCGTCGGCGTGATGCGCCAGGGCAACCACGGCCGTCAAGCGCTTGGCCAGGCGGGCGAAAAACTGGTGGCGCAGCTGGCGGGCGGCCGCCTCGATGCCGTCGCCGGTTTCGGCGGCGAGTTGGCGGGCGTCGCCGCTGTCGGTTTCGAACGGGAGGCCAAGTCGCTCGGCCGCCTGCCCGACGAAGCCGGCATCGGCGTCGCTGTCCGCGCCGCGGAGTTGGTGGTTGAAATGGGCGACGACCAGGCGGTCGCGCAGATTCAGTCCGGGCGTGGCAAGCAGGTACAGCAGCGCGATCGAGTCGATGCCGCCTGAGACGGCAACGATGATGCTGCCGGTTCCCAGGAAGAAGTTTTGCACCCGGCTGATGTCGCCCACTTTTTCGGCGAGCGGATGCATGGGTCATTTGCCGGCGGTTTCCGGTTCGGCCTGCTTGGAGCGGAGCAGCAGCAGCCAGTCGCCGGGGCCGGGGGCCGGGCACTCGAGTGCCGCGCCGCGAAGCACGGCCAGCACGCTGGATCGCTCGCCGGTGCGCGGATTCACCCATGCGGCGATCAGCGGCGTGGGCAGCTTGGCCACGTTGACTTTCAGACGCTTTTCGACCGGCGTGTAAACGACGACCAAACGGCCGTCGCTGGAACTGGCGGCGGCGGCGTACTCGGAGAGGGCCTCGTCGCCGGGCTGTTCAGACAGCACGCTGCTGTCGGGGCGGAGGGCTTGAAAGTCGATCGACTGAAACAATGCCGAGAGGTGCGCGACCTGTTCGCCGGCCTCAAAGTGCAACGCATCGCGCCAGGCGGGGGGCGTGCCGGCACTGGGATGGCCGGGAGTCGGGGCGTCGCCGTCGTCCCAGCCCCAGACGCCGGCAGCGCCGTAGCTCACTCCGGCAGTCGGCGCGTTGAGCAGGCTCCAGTACAGCGCGCGGCGCACCTCGTGTGCGGTGATCGGCTGCTTTTTGCTGTAGCTGTTGATGCCCTCGTAGGCCGGTTCGATGTTGATGACCGGCCGGTGCGGGAGCTTGGACCAGTCGCGCGACGCCGGGCCGTGCTGGATCCAGTTGTTGGTGGCGTCGTTGATGTCGTGGCCGCTTTGGTAACCCAGCGCGGTCATCCATTTTTCGTCGCGGAACTCCTCGAAGACCCAACTCTTGCCTTTCGGATGCATGAATACGGGGAAGTGCCGTCCGTCGCCAAACACCGCTTGGCCAAGCATGCGCCAGCGTGCGGCGCGTGTGCCGGAGTAGTCACCGTCACCCCCGAGAAACCAGGCGCCGTAAGTGGCACCCCAGCGCGCGACCATGTAGCGGGCCAGCAGGATCGCCTGGTCGTCGGGCAGCAGGTTCACCGGATTTTCATCGCCGCGAATGGCCCACAGCAGCACCGGCACGCTGAGCAGGCCGGCGGCGTTGATCGCCTCAACGCGGCGGTCGAGCCGCTGGAAAAAACCCGGGTTGATGCTGATTTTTTCCTTTCCCTCGAACGCCTTGTTGCGGTCGGCGTCGCCGTTCGGCGCGCCCCGCCAACTCGTGGCGACCCACTGCACGGCGGTGAAGCCCTGCCGCTTGCGCTCGCCCAAATAATGTTTCCAGTCGTACTCGTTAGACTTGAGCGGGCCGTTCCACGCGGTGTCAGCTATCCAGAAAAACGGCGTGCCGTCCTCGTGCACAAAGTGGGTGCGATCGCGCGACACG
The DNA here is from genome assembly GCA_003972865.1 of Verrucomicrobiota bacterium. GTDB lineage: Bacteria > Verrucomicrobiota > Verrucomicrobiia > Limisphaerales > UBA1096 > UBA1096. The sequence goes on from QOAX01000053.1 coordinate 16,366, forward strand.
CGGATCGGGCCGTGCCGGTGCAAGGCGCTGCGGCCCAGCGGCGCAGTGCAGCGGAACGCGCCGGAGAGATTGTGCAGGCCGCGGTTTTCCTCGTCCGAACAAGTGATGTGAAAAGTCCATTTGCCGGCGAGATCGGGCAGGAAGCGAATCTTCCAGTCGTTGCCGCCGTCCCAGAAACCGTCAACCTCGTGTTCCTCACCGGCGGGTGATGTGAAGACGGTCTTGAGTTGCACGTCCTGTATCGGGTTGTCGTACGACTTGAGACTGACCAACTCGCCTTGAAAGCGGGTCCACTTGGGCAGGAGCAGCAGTGTCTCCTGTGCCGACGCAACCGCAGCGGCGAGGCACAGGCCAAGCAGGCCGAGCCGCGGGGCCACCCGGCCGGCAAAAGAGAGTTTTGGAGTGAAATGCATGTTATGATCCGAGGAACCGGCGCGACGATGTCAGAAACCGGTCCAAAGCACAAACGCGATTGGCAAAGGAAAATCCGCCTACCGATGCGTAAAAGGCGGATTAATCATGTGAACCGGGCTTCCCCAACCGCTCCCGCTGCCTCCGGCATTCCGGAGCAGGGCTCTCTTTTGGAGTTCAGCCAGCCTGGTGCATCTCGGGTTTTTGCACGCTTGGCCAAGCGCCTTCTCGTCGGGATCACAGCACCCGATCATGCCTCAGCAGTTCTCGGTTTCACAGCAGGGATGAACGACAACGCCGTGCCGGTTCAAGGATTGGCAGCCGGTCAGGAACGCCACCGCGGCAACCGCAAAAAATATCGCTTTCATCTCCCGGGAACTTGGCGCGCTTGGCCAAGCTGGTCAAGCGGCGCAAATCATGTTAATTCCGGCACGTAGCGCATGAAACAAGAGGCCCACAATCAGCCGCTGCCACTGCTTGGCCGGCGGCGGTTTTTGGTGACCTCCGGCATGGGGCTGGGCGGGATTGCGCTTGGCCAGCTGCTCGGTGCCCGGGCGGCCAAGCCGCCGATCCGGCCGGACATCGTGCCGGCCAGGCCGTACGCGGCGCGGCGCACGCATGCCCGGCCCAAGGCACAGCAGGTGCTGGTGATTTTCTGCTCCGGGGCGTGCAGCCAGATTGACACGTTCGACTACAAGCCGGAGCTCATCCGGCGCCACGGCCAGCCGCTACCGGGGGCCGACGGGCTCGTTACCTTCCAGGGAAAACAGGGAAGCCTGAACCGCAGCCCGTGGGAATTCCGGCCGTACGGGCAGAGCGGCAAACACGTCTCCGACCTCGTACCGCGGATCGGGAAGATGGCGGACGATTTGTGCTTTATCCACTCGCTCACCGGCAGAACGAACACGCACGGCCCGGGCGAAAACTACATGTGCACCGGCTACACGCTGGAAGGCTTCCCGAGCATGGGGGCGTGGACGACCTACGCGCTGGGCAGCGAGAACGACAACCTGCCGGCCTACGTCGCAATCCCCGACCCGCGCGGCACGCCCCAGTCGAGCGTCAACTGCTGGGGGGCCGGCTTTCTACCCGCGGCGTTCCAAGGGACGGCCTTCAACGCGGCCAAGCCGATCCAAAACCTCCCCCGCCCGGAAACCATTTCCCCCGGCACCGATGCGGCGACGCGCGGCTTTCTCCGGCGGATGAACCAGCGCCATCTCCGGCGTTACGCGGGTGAGTCGGAACTGGCGGCCCGTATCGCCAGTCACGAGCTGGCGGCGCGCATGCAGTTGAGTGTGCCAGAGGTGAGCGACCTCTCCGCCGAGCCGGCGCACGTGCTGCGGGCCTACGGCGCGGACGATTCGGGAAACCCGCTCAAGGCCGCCTTTGCCCGGAACTGCATCCTGGCGCGGCGACTAGTCGAGCAGGGCGTGCGGTTCGTGCAGCTCTTCAACGGCGCCTACCAGACCGGCGGCGAAGGGGTGAGCAACTGGGACGGCCACAAGGTGCTCAAGGAACAGTACTCCAAACACGGGCCGGTGCTCGACCAGCCTGTTGCAGCCCTGCTGGCCGATATGAAACAGCGCGGCCTGCTGGAGCAGACGCTCGTAGTCTGGTGCACGGAGTTCGGCCGGATGCCGACCTTTCAGGCCGGGGCAAGCGGGCGCGACCACAACCCGGACGGCTTCACCGCGTGGATGGCGGGAGCCGGGGTGAAACGCGGCCACACCCACGGCGCGACGGATGATTTCAGCTACAAGGCCGAGCAGGACGTCGTCACGGTGCACGACTTTCACGCGACGATCCTGCACCTGCTCGGGCTGGAGCATGAGCGGCTCACCTATTACCACGACGGCCTGGAGCGCCGGCTGACCGACGTGGAGGGCAGCGTCATCCGGGACATCCTAGCGTAGTTTTTTCGATGAGAATCTGGCTTGCACTCGTACTGCTGATCCCGCTCACAGCCCGGGCCGGGCACTGGTCTTTGGAACCGGTCCGCAGACCCGCTGTCCCGGCGCTTGGCCAAGCACAGAAACCGGCCAACGCCATCGATTCATTTGTGCTCAAAAGGCTCGCCGGGGCGGGCCTCGCCCCGTCCCGCTTGGCCGGGCGGCCGGTGCTCATCCGCCGGCTCCACCTCGTCATGCTCGGGATGCACCCCTCGCCCGTGAAGGTGGCGGCGTTCGTGAACGACCCCCGGCCGGACGCCTGGGAGCGCCTGGTCGACCGCGTGCTGGAAGACCCGCGGCTCGGCGAACGCTGGGCGCAGCATTGGCTCGACGTCATTCGCTACGGTGAGACGCACGGGTTCGAGACCAACCGCGAGCGCCCCAACGCCTGGCCGTTCCGAGACTGGGTGGTGGACGCCTTCAACCGCGACCTGCCGTATGACCGGTTCGTGCGCGGACAGCTGGCCGGGGACGCCCTCGGCAGTGGCGTGAGCACCGGCTTTCTCGTCGCCGGGCCGTACGATCTCGTCAAGAGTGGGGACATCAACCTCACCCTGATGCAGCGGCAGAATGAACTCGACGGAATGATCAGCACCACCGGCACCACGTTCCTGGGGCTGACGCTTGGCTGCGCCCGCTGCCACGATCACAAGTTCGACCCGGTGACACAGCGCGACTACTACTCGCTGCAGGCCATCTTCGCCGGGGTGAACCACGAGGAACGGATGATCGACCAAAAAAGCGATCCCGCACTCGCGATGGAACAGGCTGCGTTGGAGAGCCGGATCGACTCGGCAAAAAAAGAGCTGGCGCTGCTCGAGGCGGGGATTCCGCGTTTCAAGCCGCCGGTGAACGCGCGGGGCAACGAGGAAACTTTCGAGCCGGTGCAGGCCCGGTTTGTCCGCTTCAATATCGCACGCGCCAACCGAGCCGAGCCGTGCGTCGATGAACTTGAGATTTTCGCAGCGGGCAAAAATGTCGCGCTGGCCGGCAACGGGGCCAAGGCAACCGCCTCTGGCGTGTACCTCGACGGCGGCAACTCCATTCACCAACTCGCGTTCGTCAACGACGGCCGGTACGGAAACTCGCGGAGCTGGATCGCAAAAAACCGTACCGACGCCTGGGTGCAGATCGAGTTGGCCAAGCCGGCGCTCATCGACCGCATCACATGGGCGCGCGACCGCGAGGGCAGCTACAACGACCGGCTGGCCGTCGAGTATACATTCGACGTCGCGACGGAGCCCGGCCAATGGCAGACCGTTGCCAGCTCCGCCGACCGGCCGCCGACCGGCGATGGGACACAAACCAAGCTCGAGTATCTGTTGGCCCACCTGAAGGGCCGGGAGGCGGCGCGGGCCGGGGAGTTGGCCAAGCGCCTGGTTGGGGACGAGCAGCGCTTGGCTGAAATCCAAGCCATGACCCGGCGCATGGTTTACGCGGGCACCTTCCGCCAGCCGGGGGTGACTCATGTGCTGCACCGTGGCGATCCCTTGGCCAAGCGGGAGGAGATCGGACCGGACGGCATCGGCGCGCTTGGCGGCGCGCTTGGCCTGGACGCCAGCGCGCCCGAGCAGCAGCGCCGCCTGAAGCTGGCGCAGTGGATCACGACCCCGGGCAACCCGCTCACGGCGCGGGTGATCGTCAACCGGCTTTGGAAGCACCACTTCGGCGCCGGCCTGGCCGCGACGCTCAACGACCTCGGCATGAACGGCGTCCGCCCCACGCACCCGGAGCTGCTCGACTGGCTGGCGTCGGAACTGCTCGCGTCCGGCTGGTCGCTCAAGCGGATACACCGTCTGATCCTGACCTCCCGCACCTGGCGACAATCGAGCCGGCCGCGCAAAGAGACTCTTGCCGTTGACGGCGGCAGCCGGTTGCTCTGGCGATTCCCGCCGCGCCGGCTCGAGGCCGAGGCAATTCGAGACAACATCCTGCTGGCCGCCGGCACGCTGGATTCGCGGATGGGCGGCCCGGGCTTCAGCGGTTTCCGGGTCGAGGCGGAAAACGTCCGCCACTACCATGCCAAGGCATCCTACGGCCCGGCCGACTGGCGGCGGATGCTCTACATGACGAAGGTGCGTCAGGAACGGGAGCCGACGTTCGGCGTGTTCGACTGCCCCGACTTCAACCAGACCGCGCCCAGCCGCAGCCGCTCCACCACGCCGTTGCAGTCGTTGAGCCTGCTCAACAGCCCGTTCGTGCTGCAGCAGGCCGGCCTGTTGGCCAAGCGGCTCCGGCACGAGGCGGGCGCCGACACCCGCACCCAAGTGGCACGGGCCTGCCAACTCGCGCTCGGCCGCGAACCCACCCGGGAGGAGCTTGCCGACGCAAACCGATTGGTTGCCGAACACTCGCTCGAAGCCTTCTGCCGCGCCCTGTTCAACGCCAACGAGTTCCTGTTCCTGCCCTGAACCAAACCGTTGAAAGCAAGCCGGGGGGGCTCGTTAACCGGCAGCGGCCTCGTCCTTTTTTTCTTCAATTCGGCTTTCTTATTGGCCTTGGCCTCGAGCAAGTCAATGCGCGCCGCGGACCCCTCCGCCGCCTCGATCAGTTTCTCGGGCATCACCGGCTGCACCATCCAGCCGGTTCCCCCCGCCGATTTTGCGGCCTCTTTCCGTTCCTCGTCCGGGCTGTCTGAAATAACGACCACCGGCGTTTCCTTGTGCTCCCGCAGGGAGCGAATCTTTCGCGTGAAGTTCGGGCCATCCATGTCAGGTAGTTGGCAGCCGGAAAAAATGATGTCCACCGGTTCAGTCTCAGCGAGTTCCAATCCCTGCGCCCCGTCCTCCGCCTCGAGCACCTCGTGGCCGGCCGCAGTCAGCGTCACCTGAACCATCTTCCACCAGGTCGGCGATCCATCAATAACCAGTATTGTCTTCCCCATGTCTGCCGGGTTCCGATTTTCGCGGGCTCCATGCGCCGCGCCAGCGGCCGAGTGACGGGAAGCCGTTGGCCAAGCGCAAGTCACGAGTGAACCTCCGTGGAATTGCAGCAGGCGTGCCAAGCGCTTGGCTTCCCCAAATCCGGCTTGAAGTTGCGCCGGCGGAAGATGAACCTTGCGCCCGTGGTTCTGAATTTCCATTTCGCAGATTTAACCTGCTGGACAGCCTGCCTGCTTGCCATGGTGCCTGCCACTCCGGCGTTGGGCCAGGAGGCGTCGAATATTGATTCCTTCGAGGCAGCAACAGTTTCACTTGGATTCTCATCATCCGATGGAGACTACCACCTCATTCAGGCAAGCCGGGACCTGAAAAAATGGGTGATCGTGGGCCAGTATCCGGGCAACGGACAAGCAGCCCGGTTCAAGGATCTTCGCAGCCAACTGGAGGAGATTCATTTTTACCGGGTGGTCACAAAATCTGAAACGTTTCCGGATGGACTGCTTGACCGGGAGTGGAAGCTGGTCGCCCTCCATGAAGCGGACGAGATCACCCGGCCAAAGGAGGGACGGAGGCACACCATGACATTGACCCGCAACGGCAAGGTCACCGGCTGGAACGACTGCAACCGCTATTTCGGCACCTTCACGCTGGAGAAAGGCAACTGGCTGAAGTTCGGGAAAGGCTTCGGCTCCACATTGATGCTGTGCATGCCCGGTTCACTCGACTTCGAGTTTTTCGAGTCGCTGCAGGCGTCCAAGGGATTCGAGGTGGACGGCAACAAGCTGAAGCTCTATTACGGCGACAACGCCGAGCACTGGATGGAGTTCAGGGAGAACGACTGACCCACCGGTCAACGGGAAATCTCACGGGGAAATGTCAGCGCTTGGCCAGGTCGCGAACGTAAACGTTCGCAAAGTCGATCGGGCCGCTTGGCACAATTTTCAACGGCCCCTTGGCCGGCACGTTGCCCAATTTTTTGCCGGTGAAAATAGATTTTCCGTTGACGCTCAGGCTGAGTCGGTCGCCGCGCAACTCGCCCTCAAAGCGGTTCCAGTTGCGCCCCTTCAAAACCAAGGCATCGTCGTACAGCGAAGGCGCAATCACAATAGCCGACGCGTCCGAACCGTGAAGCTGGAAGGCACACGGCTTGGTTTCCCCCGACACACGAACGTCGAAGATAAAACCAAAGTCGCCGAACGACCCGCTGGTTTGAAGCGACTTGTCGGCGGCGTCCGTTTTTCCGTCGAAACGAAACTGCCAGTTTTGCGAGCGCCAACCCTCCGTCACGCGCCAGCCGGAAAAATCGACGCCGGTGTAGAGGCAGCGATACCCGCGATTGGCGATGGCGACCTGCCCCGGCTCAAGCGGTGTCGTCGGCAGTTCCTTGATTCGCATGTTTCGGTAATGCACCACGCCGCCCTCCGACTCGATGCAGATGTAGCCCTTGCGCGGGCTGGCCTCTTTGCCGCGAGTCACCACTTTGCCGTTGACCGCGAGCGAGATGTTTCCGTCGTCGCAGACAATCCGATAATGGTTCCACTCCGGACTCGGCTTGGAGCGAAACTCCGTCGGGAATGCCCGGCTGCCGCCCCGACCGTTGACCGGCGTCATCGTCGCGCCGTGTATCGGAAAAATGTCGCCGTGCACCGTGTGCCCCCCGGAATTCCCGTAGGCATTCTCCAGCACCTGCACCTCCACGCTGCGATGAAACGGCTGGCCGCGAGCCGTGATGTCGTCCGCCCAGACAAAAATCCCGGCGTTGCCCTTCGGCTTCATGTGCCGCCACTCCACCTCCATGATGAAGTTTTGGTACATCCGCTCCGTGCGCAGTTCGCCGATCGGTTTGCCGGAACAGACGAGCATCCCGTCGCTCACCGACCAAGTGGACGGTGCGGTGTTCACCGGCACCCAGCCGGTGAGATCTTTCCCGTTGAACAACGGCCGAAACCCGTCCTCCGCAGCGGCAACCAACACCGCCGAAAACAAAACAGCGGCAACAAAACAAACGCTCCTCCTTTTGTGGAAACACATGATGCGCGGAGAATGCCCGCGGCACAGCGCTTGGCCAAGCGGAAACCGGGGATACGATCTTATTGAACCTATTCATCAAATTGGCCGTATACGACCTATAAAAACAGCCTTGACGCCTCGAACGCTTGCCATTAAAACAAACGCCTGTTTCAAACGTTTGTTTGAATTTAATGGCCACGGCTGACACCAAGTCACAAATCCTCGACACCGCTGAGCGGCTTTTCGCGCAGAAGGGGTTCGATGCCGTGTCGCTGCGAAACATCGTCACGGTGGCCAAGGTCAACCTCGCGGCGGTGCATTATCACTTTGGCTCGAAGCAGTCGTTGCTTCACACAGTGGTGGCGCGGCGGCTTCGCCCAATCAACGAGGAGCGCCTGGCTGGGCTGGCAGAGGCGCAGACCAAGGCGGGCAAGCGGCCGGTGAAACTTGAGCGCGTGCTCGAGTGCCTGTTTTTGCCGCTGTTCCGCGTGCAGGCCGACCCCAAGGTCGGCCCGGCGTTTTCACGGTTGATCGGACGGGTGTTGTTCGACCGAAACGCAGACCTTCAAAAATTCATGATGAGCGAGTTGGCTGAAGTGATCCCTCAGTTCAGTGCCGCGCTCGATGCTGCGCTACCCGGGTTGCCCAAGGAAGAAACGGATTGGCGCTCGCACTTCATGGCCGGCGCGATGGCGCACACGCTTTGCAACGCCGATCTTCTCGTCCGCTTCACCGGCACCGATGCCGACGCCTCCGACTACGAGTCAACAGTGCGGCGGTTGATCGATTTCACCGCCGCCGGCTTCCGCGCAAAGGTCAGCCCGCCTCCGAAAAAAGCCCGCGCAAAGCAAACGCCCAGAAAGAAGTAGCATGCGCCGGACACTTCCCATCACCGCGGCGGTCCTCCTGCTCGCTGGTTGCGCCACCGACTCCAACCGGACGGCCCGGGATTT
>QOAX01000309.1 GCA_003972865.1 Verrucomicrobiota bacterium
TCTCACCTTCATTACGATCGTAAATAATTTCGTACAACGGCTTGGCCCCCTCGACCGCCGTACCTCCGATGCGCTTGTCGCCTGACTTGTCATCCTTCTTCAGGCTCACTCGGGCAAAATAGGCCGTGGTCTCATAGTACTGATCCTGTGTCCAGCGCTCGAACGGGTGGTCGTGACATTTGTTGCAGTTGAAGCGTGTGGCCAAGAACAAGTGCGTCGTGTTTTCCATGATTTCGGCCGGGTCACGCAAAATCTTGAAGTACGAGGCAGGCGGGTTGTCCTTGTTGGAACCACTGGCCGTAATCACCTTGTGGGCGAACTGGTCGTACGGCGTGTTGCCGGCGACCTCGTTGCGAATCCACTTGCGGAACTGCGACGCGCCCTCGGCGCCGAGGAACTTGCGGTTTACCTGCAGCAGGTCGGCCCACTTGTTGGTCCAGTGGTCGATGTAATCGTCGCTGCCCACCAGGTTGTCGATCAACTCGTCACGCTTGATTTTGGTGTCGCGCTTGTCAGCGGTGAATTTGCGGACCTCCTCCGCGCTTGGCGGAAGCCCGGTCAGGTCGAGAAGAATCCGGCGCAGAAATTCCTCGTCCGAGGCCAAGCCGGACGAAAGCGTCCTGACGCGCTTCAGCTTGGCCGCGACAAATTCGTCCACCTTGTTGTTGGCCGGCATGTCCTTCCACTCGAAACCGGATCGATCCCCCATCACGGTGATAATGGTCGAGGCGTACGCGCCCTCGTATCGTGCCAACATGGGCGCCTCGCCGCGACGTGCGGTGGTCACCAAGCCGGTCTTGTCGGTCGTGGCGATGTCGGAGTTGCCGGTTTCGATGAACGACTCGGCAGTGACGTCGCGCTTCTCGCCGTTGGCGTAGGTGGCGATGACGCGCATCTGCTGTTTGTCACCGATCTTTTGAACGACCGGATTTCTTGGGTACAGTTTGATGCTCGCGACTCGAGCAGAGGTGGTATCAAGCTTGGCTCCGTTCTCGATCCAGCCCTTGAGGATTTCGTAGTAGTCCTCACCCATCTTGGTCGGCTGCCCGCCTTCATGCGGCACCGAGGCCGAGGCCTTGAGCAGGATCAGGCTGTTGTCTGGGGCGGCGATGTTCACCCGGCGGCTGGCCAAGTCGTCCGTGAACGCCCGCACGTCATAGATCGGATCGTAACCGCGCAGCGACAGCTTGAAGCCATTCTTCCCGTCCTTGGAGCCGTGACAGATGCCGGCGTTACAACCGAGCTTCGAGAGCACCGGCATCACGTCACGAACGTAATCCGGCTTGGTGTCGCCGCTCACGCCGGCCACGCGAACCGTCAGCGTGCTCTTCTGGTTTTTGTGGAAGATCTCAAGCTTGGCCTCGCCGTCCTTAACCGGTTCCACCATGCCGCTCTTGCTCACCTTGACCACATCGGAATCGACCTTGAAGGCGAAATCGCGGGAGGCATCGTAGCTCTCGCCATTGCCCTTCACCGCGGTGAGCAGCAATTGGTTGTAGTCGAACTTGCCGTTGAGATGAATCTCCCGAGGCTCGACCGACAACGCGATGACGTCCTGCAGTTTTTCCTTCGGCATCGGCACCGACAGGAAGGCGCGCTTCAGGCCAAGCCCTTGGCTGTCGTACAGGCGAATCACCCCGTCGGCACCTCCGACCGCCACCGTCTCGCCGTCCGGACTGAAAGCCGTCGCGTAAATCGCTGTGCCCAGCGAAACCTTGGCCAGGAGCTTCACCTCCTTGGTGTGATACTCAGCGGAGAGTTTCCTGGATTTGCCATCCAGCGGACGCTCGAAAGCCTTTTTTAACTCGTCGCTCACGCTGCTGTCGTACTCGGAGTGGTACAGGTGAATCGACCCGGTGCCGTTGTAGCTGCTGCCGGCGATGAGCTTTTTGCCGTCCGGCGCAAAGTCGACACCGAAAATCCGGCCCGGCATCGGTGGGAACTTTCGCACCAAGTTTGAGTTGTCGCCAATCACCCGCTTGGTCACGCGTGTCAGCCGGAAAATCTGCGGCACACCGTCCGAGCCTCCCACGAGCACTTCCTCCTTTTTCGGGTGAACCGTGATGGCGTGGATGCCGCCCTTGAGCGCGCCTGGAGTGATCGACGTGATGTTGTCGACAAAGCGTTGTGTCGCCACTTCGGTCAATTTCACCGCCATGTCGCGACCGACCGAGACCAAGTGATCGCCCTTGTTGTTCCACACCGTGTCAAGCACCCAGTCGTCGTGGTTGTCCTTGAAGAGAACCTGCTTGCCATTACTGATGTCAAACGCACGCACCGTCGAGTCCGACAAACCGACCGCCACCTTTGAGTTGTCAGGCGACCAACTCACGCCGAACACCGTGTCGTAACCAACCGGGATCGACATCGACAACTTCCTGCTGCCGACATTCCAGATTTGAATCTCACCCGAGCGAGCCGGCAGACCCCCAGCCACGGCCAGCTTTTTGCCGTCGTTGGAAAACTTCACCTTCTGCACGCGCTCCGACAAACCGATCAGGCGAGCGGCCAGGCCGGAGCCGTCGGCGTTGTGCAACAGCACCTCGTGGTAACCGGCGACCGCGATCAGTGTGCCGTCCGGCGAATAGTCGATCGACGAGATGACCGGTGGCAAACTGTACACCGGTGGGTTGTCCTTATCGTAGCGTTGCTTGGCGCCCACCGGCGTGTCGTCCGCCGCGCCCTCGGCCACCCAGCGGGTAATCAGCGCGATTTGCTCTGCGGGCAGCGGATCGCCCTTTTGCGGCATCTCCGCCTCACCATCAATCGGCGTAATGAGCGTGATCAAATGACTCTCATCCGGCTTGCTTGGGACAATCGCCTTCTCCTCGCTCTCGCCGCCCTTGAGTAACTGCACAAAGGTGGTCATCACATACTCACCCTTGGCCTTGGCTGGTTGATGGCAGCCGTGGCATTGGCCCTGCAAAATCGGCCGAATTTCGTTGTAGAAACTGACCTTCTTTGGCTTGGACTCCTCGGCATTTGTGTACACCGCGGCAGCCAACAAAGCCGGCATGATTCCGATCAAAAACCTCTGTGTCATTGCGTTTTTCCTAAAATAATGCAGTTTAGACGGACGATCAAACGCGCCCGTTAATTCGACGGTCTACGAAACAGGCCATAAATTCACCGGTTTTGCAATTTTATTTTCGGCAAAAAACCCCTGAACATTAGGACATTTTTGGCTGCGAATTCCAATTGACCAGGCGCTTGGTTTCGTCTCGCCTTGGCCAAGCGGGGCAAACAAGATGCCCCGCCGTTTGTGAAAACGGATCCTCACAACCATGTTTCTCCGAATCACCGCCCTGCTGACGTTGAGTGCGGCCTGCCTGTCGGCCGCTGGCGACAAACTTGATTGGAAGGCGCTCCCCGATCTCCCCGGCGGCCTCGGCGTGGCTGGGGCGTTTGCCGGGGCACACAACGATGCACTGATCGTCGCCGGGGGTGCGAACTTTCCCGAGGGCGTGCCGTGGCGCAAGACGACCGACGGCGGCGACCCGGCCAAGGTTTATTACGACACGATCCACATCGTCACGAGGGACGGTCTCGACTACTCGATCGCCGAGGCCAAGGCGAGGCTCCCCCGGGCGCTTGGCTACGGTGTCTCGATCTCGACGGCCAGTGGCGTGCTCTGCATCGGCGGCGAGTGGCGGGAGGACGGCGTCACCCATCGCTCGGCCAAGGTGTTCGCGCTTGGCTACGCTGACGGCGCGGTCACGATGGATGCAGACTATCCGCCGCTCCCCAAAGACACGACGGCTGCCGCCGGGGCGTTGATCGGCAAAACTGTTTACGTCGCCGGGGGTGACAGCGGCGAGGGCGCGACCCAGAATTTTTGGGCGCTCGACTTGGCCAAGCGCGGTGCCGACGATTTTGGTTGGGTCGAGTTGCCACCGTGGGACGGCCAAGCGCGCACGCATCTGCTTGCTAGTTCGCAAAGCGACGGTGGCACGGATTGCCTCTACATCTTCAGCGGCCGAATGAAGGGCAACGATGGCAGTTGGAACATGCTCAGCGATGCCCACAAATATAATCCCAAGACCGGCGAGTGGAAAAAAATCCGCGACATCCAGCCAAGCGGCGATGCACAGCCCCGCTGCGTGATGGCCGGCACGGTGGCGCCGATCGGTGCGAATCAGTTGCTTGTTTTCGGCGGCGCAAACGGCAAGCGCTTTGTCACGCTCACCGGCTTGGGTAAACAGATCGTCGCCGCCGAGGCAGCCGGCAACCAGCAGGCCGCCGCGACCCTCAAGGCGGAGCAGCAAAAAATCCAGGACACGCATACCGGGTTCAGCCGCGATGTGCTGCTGTACAACACTGTGACCGATCGCTGGACGCGTTTCGCCGATTTCACGGAGGACTCGCGCCGCGCCACCGCACCCGGCGCAACGGAGCGGGTGGCCATCGGCAGCCACGTCACCACCACTGCCGTGAAGTGGGGCGACTCGATCATCATCCCCTCCGGCGAAAGCAGTCCCGGCATTCGCACGCCCAACATTTGGAAGATCGACCTGGCCAAGCCGGGGCAAGCCTTTGGCGCGGCCAACTGGATCGTCTTGGTTTGCTACATGGGCGTGCTCGTCGGGATGGGCTTTTGGTTCTCGCGCCGCAGCAGGACGGTTGACGACTTTTTTGTCGCCGGCAAGCGCGTCGTGTGGTGGGCGGCCGGCCTAAGTATTTTCTCCACCCAACTCAGTGCGATCACGTTCCTCTCCATCCCGGCCAGGGCGTTCAGCACCAACTGGACATGGCTCATCCTCAACTTGACCATCCCGCTGATGGTGCCGCTGATCGTCTTTTGTTTCCTGCCGTTTTATCGGCGACTGAACATCACGAGCGTTTACGAGTATTTGGAAATGCGCTTCAGCAGTGGCCTGCGCAAACTCGGCAGCGCCAGTTTCGCGGTGTTCCAACTGTGCCGAATGGGCATCGTCATCCTGCTGCCGGCGATGGCGTTGTCGGCGGTCACCGGCTGGGATGTGAGTTGGTGCATCATCGCGATGGGTGTGCTGAGCACGCTTTACACCGTGCTCGGCGGCATTGAGGCTGTGATCTGGACCGATGTGCTGCAGACGGTCGTGCTGCTCGGCGGCGCGCTCGCGGCATTGCTGATTATCGTCGGCCAAGTCGACGGCGGCTGGGGCACCATTTTTCAAACCGCCAGCGAACAGGGCAAGCTCGACATGGTGCAGACCGAGTGGGATTTCTTAAAGAGTCGGGACACGATCTGGGTCATCATCATCGGCGGTATCTTCAGCCAAATTCTCGCCTACGGCACCGACCAGGCGGTGGTGCAGCGCTACCTCACCACGCCCACCGAGAAGGACGCCGCCAAGGCAATCTGGACCAACGGCTTGTTGAGCATCCCTGCATCACTGCTTTTTTTCTGCGTGGGCACGGCGCTGTACGTTTATTTCCAGCAACAACCGGCGCAACTCGGGCCCGTTGCCAACGCGGACCAGATCTTCGCGCACTTCATCGTTCACCAAATGCCGGCTGGCCTGGCCGGGTTGGTGATCGCCGGCGTGTTTGCCGCCGCCATGTCGAGCCTCGACTCGAGCATGCACTCCATCGCCACGGCCGTGACCACCGACTTTCTCTCCGGCGCAACAACCGACAAAACCAAACTGCTCCGGACGGCCAAGTGGATCACGTTCGCCTTGGGCGTGTTGGGGACTGTCTCGGCGCTCATCATCGCCGCGCAGGACAACAAAAATCTCTGGGAAACGCTGATAGCTTACATCGGCCTGATCCTTGGCACGCTCGGCGGCCTGTTCACGTTGGGCATTTTCACGAGTCGCACCGCGAGCGTCCACGCGTGGATCGGCGTCATCGGCACCGCGGCGGTGTTGTGGTACGTGAAATTCCAGACCGAAATTCACAGCTTGCTCTACGGCGCGATCGGCACCGTCACCTGCTTCGCCGTCGGCTTAGCTGCCAGCTACGCCTTCCCGGCCAGGCCCAAAAACCTCAACGGCCTGACCTGGGCCAAGCGCTAGGCCAAGGTAGGGATGGCTGTCCCAGCCGTCAGTACATGTTGAGTCACACCGGCAGACGGCTGACCCTCCTCTCTGCGATCCTCTGCGTTTTAAAACGAAAACCAAGCGCTTGGCCAAGCGGGCGTCGAGCTTTGAAACTTGGCTTCGCCGGATGGCTGGGGTAGGCAATGGGCCTTTCCGCGGGAAGTGAATTAAGGCCAACCATCGACAACCCACGCTCCATCCATTTCGTCGGCATTTGCGGCACCGCAATGGCCTCCGTCGCGGCGGCGTTTAAGGAGCGCGGCATCGCGGTCAGCGGCTCCGACCAGGGCATCTACCCGCCGATGTCCACCTTCCTCGAGGAACGCGGCATCGAGGCCAGGCCGTTCGACGAGGCCAACCTCACGCACAAGCCGGATCTTGTCGTCATCGGCAACGCCATCTCGCGCGGCAACCCCGAGGCCGAGTTCGCGCTCGAACAGAAGCTCGATTACTGCTCGCTGCCGGAGCTACTCAAGCACAAGTTCCTGCGTGGCAAACGCTCGCTCGTCGTCTCCGGCACGCACGGAAAAACGACCACCGCGTCGCTGCTCACCTGGCTGCTCGAGCACAACAGACTCAACCCCAGCTTTCTCATCGGCGGCATCCCGAACAACCTTGGCCAAGGCGCGCGCTTCACCGAGAGCGACTGGTTCGTGATCGAGGGTGACGAATACGACACCGCGTTCTTCGACAAGCGCAGCAAGTTCGTCCATTACCTGCCCGAGGCCGTGGTGATCAACAACCTCGAGTTCGACCACGCCGATATCTTCGGCAACCTCGCCGAAATCCAAACCTCATTCCGGCGGCTCATCAACATCGTCCCGCGCAACGGCCTGCTCTTGGCAAACGGCGACGACGCCAATCTCGAGCCACTGCTCGGCATCGACCACTGCCCGGTGCGCCGCTTCGGCTTTGGCAACGATTCCGACGACCTGGCCAGCGACTTGGCCTTCAGCGAAAGCGGCTCCACCTTCCGGCTCGGCGGCACGGCCTTTCGCATCCCGATGATCGGCGAACTCAACGTCCGCAACGCCCTCGCCGCGCTGTTGCTCGCACGCTACGCCGGCCTCAACGACGAGCAGATCCAGTCCGGCTTTGACACTTTCGAGGGCATCCGGCGCCGAATGGAAATTCGCGGCGAAGAGAATGGCATCACGGTCATCGACGACTTCGCGCACCACCCCACCGCCATCCGCGAGACACTCAAGGCGCTTGGCCAGCGTTATCCCGACCGGCGCATCTGGGCCATCTTCGAGCCGCGTAGCAACACCACTCGGCGCAACCATTTTCAGGCCGAACTTGCCGAGGCACTACGCTTGGCCAAGCGCGTCGTCATCGCCAAAATCGCCCGGCTTGAACAAATCCCGACTGACGAACGGCTCGATCCGGCCAAACTCATGGAAGACATCCGCGCCGCCGGCAACGAGGCTGACTACCTTCCGACAGCCGACGAAATCATCGCCCACGTCACCGCCCGAACCGAACCCGGCGACATTCTCTGCATCCTCAGCAACGGTGGCTTCGGCAACATCCACCAAAAACTCCTCGACGCACTGGCCGAGCAAAGCACGAAAAGCCTATAGGGCAGAACAGATCATCAGGATTTGTTCACAAAGCTCTATCGGCGGCTGATGCGCAACTTCGTATAGCGCGAACTCGGTCGGTAGTAGTACGGCCGCTGATAGCCCGGCACTGAGATGCGTGGGGTGAAGATGCTCTGCGGCCGGTTGCGGATGCTGCGGTTGATGGCCTTGACCGTCGAGTTTTCGAGGAGCGAATAGCGGTTGGTATACTGTTTCTTTTTCTGCGCCTCCTTGTAGTACGGCTCGCGTTTGGCCATGAACACGCCGCCCTTCGGTGGTGCGGTGATGATCGTCGGCTTGCCCGCCGCCGATTGCGGTTGCGTTTGTGGCTGGGCCGTTGCGGTTTGAAATGTGTTGCCATGAAAACTCAACGTCAGTGGCACGCCACCCGCCTCAATCTGCGCCCGACCAGCGGCGGCATCAACGGCAAGCAACCGGAGTGACCCACCGGTGTCGCCCTGGGTAAGCGTGAAGTGGGCGGTGCGCACCGGCTCGGTGGTGCGATCCACCTTGGCCACGCAGACCTTGTACGCGCCGCGAAGCCGGTAGATGCCAGTCAGCTTGTAGTCGATGCCCTTGGGCAGCGCCGGTGCCTCGGCCCTCTCGTATGTCTCCACACGAAACTCGACGCCATCGGCGTTGCCGGGGTAAGACACGGTCGCCAACTTGCCGTCGCTCTCAATCACCTGGCCAAGCGGTTGCCAATCGGCATCGCTCGTTTTGAAAAAAACCTGATAGGCCAAGCCGCGCTCGGTCTCGAACTCGAGCTGTACCGACTCGCGCTTGGCCAACGGCACGGCGTCGGATGCTTGAGGCTCGGCCGCTTGGGCCTCGGTGACCGGCGCGGCCGAGGCTGTCATCAGCCCCAGACCCGCCATGAATCCGGCGGCAATGGCTTTCATGAGTGGGAGGCTAATCCCGGTCGCCCGGCAGCGCAAGCCTTGTCCATTGCCAATGGCAGGGGCCGGGCCTAGACTTGGCGCGGCCTTGGCATGAACGTTTCCGGCTCCACAATCCTGATCACCGGCGGCACCGGCTCCTTCGGAAACCGCGTTGCCGCGCATCTGCTTAAGCAGTCCCCCGCTGAAATTCGCATCTTCAGCCGCGACGAAAAAAAACAGTGGGAGATGCAGCAGGCGTTCCCGAAGTTCCAGTACATCATCGGCGATGTGCGCGAGGAGACCAGCGTCGGGGAGGCCATGGCCGGTGTTGACCTCGTGTTTCATGCCGCCGCGCTCAAGCACGTGCCGTCATGCGAGAAATACCCGTACGAGGCATACAAGACCAATGTCGTCGGATCGCAAAACGCCTGCCGCGCCGCAAAGGCCGCCGGCGTGAAGACGTTCGTCGCCCTCAGCACCGACAAAGCCGTCAAGCCGCTCAACGCCATGGGCACCAGCAAGGCGATGATGGAGAAACTCGTCTGCAGCCAAAACCAAAACGGCGGCGACACGAAATTCTGCTGCGTCCGCTACGGCAACGTGATGGGCAGCCGAGGCTCGGTCATCCCGCTGTTCAAGCGGCAGATCGAAAACGACGAGCCGCTCACCCTCACCGTGCCGGAGATGACGCGCTTCCTCATGACGCTCGACCAGTCAGTCGGCCTCGTGCTTCACGCCATGCAACACGCGCTCGGCGGCGAGATCTTCGTGCGCAAGTCGCCAGCCTGCACCATCGGGAAACTCGCCGAGGCGGTTTGCCGAAAATTCAGCCCGCAAGGTGCCGACCACCCGGTCAACGTCACCGGCATTCGCCCCGGCGAAAAACTGCACGAGACGCTCGTCAACGAATACGAAATGCAGCGCATCACCGAGGAGGAACTTTTTTACGCCATCCACCCCGAGTACCGCGTGCCGGATCATCGAACCGCGCAGTCGCTCGGCACAGAGTACACCTCCGCCAACACGCAACAACTCGACTCCGCCGACGACATCGAGTCGCTGCTTGACAAAATGGGCGAGGTCGAGTTGTACATCTGACCCGTCTGGCCAAGCCCATGCCGAACCCGCTCCGACAACTGTTGCGCCCGCGTTCTGCCGCCGATTTCACAGCGCAACTTGTTGCCACTGGAGAGGTTAAGACTGCGCTCGACATCGGCTGCGGCACCCGCTCGCACCTCAGTCGGTTCCGGCCGGGCGTGCAAACCACCGGCATCGACGCCCACGCCGAGGCCATCGACATGGGCAGGAAGCGCGACGTTCACGATCACTACATTCAGGCCGATATTCTCATCGACGACCTCGACGCCACGTTTGACCTCGTCACCCTTTACGGCCTCATCGAGCATTTGCCGAAGGCCAAGGGGCTCGAGTTGCTCGATCGCGTCGGGCGGTTGTCAGCCAAGTTCATCCTGCTCGAGACGCCGCACGGTTTCGTCCCGCAGGGGCCGGAGTTCGGCAACGAGTTTCAGCGGCACCACTCCGGTTGGTTCATCCATGAGTTCGAGGGACGCGGCTACACGGTGCACGGCACGACCGGCACGCGCTACCTGCGCGGCTACATGGCCGGGCCGAGGTACAATTTCCCCGGCTGCCTGCTGCTCGACGAGGCGCTGACGCTGCTGCTTCGCATCAACCGAAAACCAAAACACGCTTTCAACCTCGTCGCCGTGAAGGATGTTCGCGGCGTCCCCGCACGCCACAAAAAGGAGGCTCAGCCTTGAGGCTGCTCATCCTCGGCGGCAGCGGCATGTTGGGCCACCAACTTTGGCGCGGCCTCCACGCGCAACACGACACTTGGGTGACGCTGCGCCGGCCGGTCGCCGACTTCACCGCGCACAAGTTGTTCGACGAAGCCAAGGCGATCCAAGTCGATGACATCACAGACGACACAGCGCTTGGCCGGGCGCTTGACCAAGCGAAGCCCGATGCCGTGATCAACTGCGTCGGCCTGATCAAGCAGCGCGACGAAGCCAGCGACGAGGCACTCGCCCTGCGCGTCAATGCCGAGTTTCCCCACCGCTTGGTCAAGCGCTGCGGCGAGGCCGGTGCGCGGCTGATTCACTTTAGCACCGACTGCGTGTTCGCCGGAACCAGGGGCAACTACACCGAAACCGACACGCCGGATGCCACCGATCTTTACGGCCAATCCAAGCACCAGGGCGAAGTCACTGCCTCCCACTGCGTCGCCCTCCGCACATCGGTGATCGGCCACGAACTCGGCACCAAATTGGCCCTGCTGGATTGGTTTTTGAGCCAGCGCGGTCAAACCGTAAACGGCTTCACCAAAGCGATTTACAGCGGTTTCACCACTCTGGAAATGGCGCGGATCGTCGAGCGAATTCTCACCCGGCATCCCGAACTTTCCGGCCTGTGGCACGTCGCCAGCGAGCCGATTTCCAAGTTCGATTTGCTGCAATTGTGCCGCGAAAAACTTGGCTGGGACGGGGTCATCGAGCCGAACGACGAGTTCGTCTGCGACCGCAGCCTCAACGGAGACCGCTTCAACGAGGCCACCGGCTACACGCCGCCAAGCTGGGAGGCGATGATCAGCGAACTCACGCAGCAATCATGAGCGACCGGTCGCGCATCATCTCAGTCATCCCGGTGTACAACGGGGAACGCTTCATCCGCGCCACACTCGACTCGCTCGCCGCCCAGACGCTCCGCCCCGACCGCGTGATCGTCCTCGACGACGCCTCGACCGACGGCACCGCCCGACTCGTCGAGACGTACGAGCCGCTCGATTGCGAACTAATCCGCAGCGAACAAAACGAGGGGCTGTTCAACAATTTCAACAGGGCACTCGGTTACGCCACCGGGTGTGACTACCTGCATTACATCTGCGCCGACGATGTGCTGCTGCCGGGTTTCATGGAGCGAATGACAGACGCGCTCACAGACGCGCCTGCGCCGTCGTTCAGCTACTGCCTGCCGGAGTTCGTCGACAAGAACGGCAACCGGCTCGAGAGCCCGGGGCCGAAGCGATCGCAGCCGCGTGCGGTTTCCGCCAACGTACTGCTCGCGCGACACAGCGAATGCGACTCGCTCATGCTCGGCGGCGTGCTGATCAAGTCACTTGGCCAAGCGTGTCCCGTTGCGTTCCGCACCGACATGCCGCACGCGGCCGATTGCATTTTTTATTCCGACTTGGCCAAGGCCTGCGGGCAGCGCGTCGCCGTGCCGGAGGTGCTGCTGCAAATCCGCCGGCACCCGTTCAGCATGACCAAGCGCAACGAGGAAAACATCCAAAGCTGGGTGCTCGACGAATGGGAAGCCATCCAGCATGCGTTCGGCCTGATGGAGCAACCGTGTTTGACACGATGGCTACGGCGGCAAAAATTGCGCTGCCTGTTCGCCGCGCGCTCCCGCGTCAAGATGCAGCAGATGGCCGGTGAAAAACCGGATCACGCCCGGCGCATTTACGAGTCCGCCCGCCCGAAGGTGCCGTGGCTGCATTGGCAACTCGGGATCGGCACGGTCTTTTTGCGCGACCTCTTTTTCGGCTCGTCGCTCAACAAGAGGCAGTGGCAGTAAATGACAAAGTGAGTTTACCGTTTCTCTCAACCGAACGCTCGCCCGGCTGGGTCAAGCCGTTCGCCGGCGCGGCCTTGGTGCTGGTCGTCGTCACGCTGTTTCTGTTTTGGGACAGCACGAAATCTGCGATGATCCTGTTTTCCAACGACGGCCCGCTTGGCTCGATCAGCACCGACGCGATCGAGATGCCCGGCACCTTTTCCGGCTACTGGCACGACTTGAACTGGCTCGGCTACGAGCAGCCCAGCGCCTCGCCCGGCATTTACATGGCGCTTGGCCTGCTGCTGCAAAAGTCGGTGCTGTACCTCAAGTGGTGCACGCCGATCTGCCTGGTCATCCTCGGGCTGTCCGCCTGGTTTTTCTTTCGCACGCTTGGCTTCCGCAATCTCGCCTGCACGATTGGCGCGGTGGCCGCCGCGTTCAACATGGAGGTGGTCTCGTACGCCTGCTGGGGTCTGCCGTCGCGGTCGCTCACGTTCGCCACGTCGTTCCTCGCCGGGGCATTCATTCTACGTGCTCTCAAGTCGCGACCTTGGCCCAACCTCGCCCTGGCCGGCATCTGCGTCGGGCTTGGCCTGATGGAGGGCTATGATGTTGGCGCGCTGTTCAGCCTCTACATCGCGGCGTTCGTGCTGTTCGGATTCGTCATCAAACCGCTGGAAGCCGGCAAGCCGAAGGCGCTTGGCCAAGCGGCCGGACGCGGCTTGGCTGGGATCGCCGTCGTGGCTCTGGCTTCCGGATTGGCCGCTTCGCAAACCATCTCCACCCTTGTCGGCACCCAGTTTCAGGGCGGTAGTAACCGCCAGCCCGATCGATTGCAGACCGCGGAAGAGAAGGCCGCCGCCAGGGAGCAACAATGGAACAATCTCACCCTGTTCGGGAGTCTCCCCAAGATGGAGACACTTCGCATTGTGATCCCCGGCCTGTACGGCTACAGGCTCCACACGCCACTCCCCTATGACGAGGGAAAAATCCGTTCGCTCACCGGCGGCAACTATTGGGGCTCAGTGGGGCGCGATCCAAGGCTCGACGACATCGCCGAGGTTGAAAGCGTGATCGCTGTGTTCGGCCAGCGGAATGTCGTCCCGGGAGAATTGGCGGCGGCCATGAACATCTCGGTGCAAGAAGCCGCGCAGTTGATGAGCCTCGTGCAGAACAAGCACCGGTTGCAGCAGCGCCACTCCGGCTCGGGCGAGTATGCCGGAATCATCGTCGTGCTGCTCGCGGTGTGGGCACTGTTTTTCACACTACAAAAACAGGAGGTCATTTACTCACCCATCGAGAAGCGGATGATTCTATTTTGGGCGGGGCTTGCGTTGGTTTCACTGCTTTTCGCCTACGGACGGCATGCACTGTTTTACCCACTCATCTATCAACTGCCGTTCTTCAACACCATGCGCCTGCCGATGAAATTCCTCCACCCGATGCATTTTGCGCTGATCATCCTTTGCGGTTACGGCGCGGAGGGGCTGCTGCGCCAAGCAAAGCGCGAGGTGGCCCAACCCAGCCGGTCGGCCCGGGTTTGGGTACGCGGCACAGGCATCGCCGCCGGATTAATGCTGCTTGGCTCGCTGATTTTTGGGGCGTCAAAAAAATCGCTTGGGCAGCATATCGCGTCGCACGGTTTCGACCCGTCAAACGGTTTCGACCCCGACGCCGCGCAAATAATGGCTGGCTTCAGCGCGATGGAAATCATCCTGTCCGCGCTGCTGCTCGGCGCGGGCGTTTTCCTCGTCGCAAAAATAATGCGCAGCAACGCGGTGGCCAAGTGGGCAGTGGCGCTTGGCTTGCTGATCGTGATCGACCTCACGCGCGCCAATTCGCCGTGGGTGCAGTACGAAAATTATCGGCACAAATACGAGAGCAGCAACCCGCTCATCGACGAGCTCAAACAAACACCCCACGAGGGCCGCGTCACCATTTCTCCGCTGATTCGTGATCCTGAAAATCTGTTACTCAAACTTTACAATAGTGAGTGGAAACAGCATCTGTTCCTCTATAATAATATCCAATCTCTTGATCTCGTGCAGATGTCACGTATGGCGGCGGATCACGAAGCTTTTGAACGTCGGTTCACTCTCCCCGGCGATACCAACGCTTACCTCGCCTGTCGCCGTTGGGAACTCACCAATACGCGCTGGGTTCTGGGTGGCACCAACGATGTCCAGCTACTGAACCAGTATCTCGATCCCATAAAAAGCCGATTCTCGATGGAAACGAATTTCTTCATCGGTGTCCGGAAGGATAGAACGGGTTACACCACTTGCTTTGTTCCGAATACTCGAATCGATCAAAAAGTACTGAATCAACTCATGCGAAACTTTTCTCTTAAAATATCAGACGGAATGATTCACGGTATATTGGAACCTAACAGCCTGATCCGGTTCGACGGCGCGCTGCCCCGGGCCAAGCTGTTCAGCCAGTGGCAGGTGCAGACGAATGACGCCATGACACTCGAGACCTTGGCCAAACGGGAGTTCGATCCCCAAGCCACAGTGATCGTCAACGCGCCGATCGCCCCGTCCGCCGCCGCTCTTGGCCAAGCGGCTGGCGAAGTCAGCACCCAGTCGTATCGGCCGAAGGAAATCCGACTCACCGCCCAAGCCATTGCCGAATCGGTGCTGCTGCTCAACGACCATTGGTCAGCGCATTGGCGTGTCACGGTCGATGGCCAGGCGGCCGAGTTGCTCCGCTGCAATTATGTGATGCGCGGCGTGCGCCTGTCGCCCGGCAGCCACGAGGTGGTGTTCCGCTTTCAGCCGCCGATGACCTGGCTTTACGTCAGCTTGGCTTCGCTGCTCGGGGGCTTCGGGCTGCTGGGTTTCGTGATCGTGGACGAGCGGAAAAATCTTCGGCGTAATGGGTGATCAGCAAAGTTACTACCGAGAGAACGAGGAGTACGCGGACTTCCTCGAGGGCTGGGATGCCGGTTTTTACGCCAAGTACGCCGACACACTCTGCCCGGACGAGCCCGCCGGCAAAGCGCTCGACGTCGGCTGCGGCGTGGGCCAGGTCGTGCAGCGGTTGATGGATGCCGGGCACGAAGCGCACGGCGTCGAGGTGTCCGGGCCGAACATCGAAAAAGCCAAACGCGTCAGCGACCGCTGTCAACTTTACGACGGCCGTACGCTGCCGTTCGGCGACGCAACCTTCGACAGCGTCGGCGCGCTGAATGTGCTTGAGCACGTCGAGGAACCGGAGGCGTTCGTCACCGAACTCGTCCGAGTGCTGAAGCCCGGCGGCAAGGTCGTCGTTTCGAGTCCGAACTTTTTCCGTGCGCTTGGTCTGCGCGACTACCATCCCCGCATGCGCGGCATCGGCAACAAGTGGCGCAACTGGCAACGGCTCCGGGCCAAGCGCCGGCAGATGGCGGCCGAGCCCGAGTCGGTGCGCTTCGACCGGATGGAGCCGATCCGACGCGTGTCGTTCCAACCGGATGACGACGCGATCGTCGCCACCAACGGCGCCGAGATAAAATTCTTCCTGGAGCAAAACGGCTGCGGCGTGGTGCGTGTTGAGTGCACCGACCGTTACGTGGCCAAGTCAATCGACATCGCGCTCAACCTCGGCCCATGGCGTTACTTCATGTTCAACGCCTTCGTCGTAGCCCGCCGGAAATAGAAAACCGCCAATGCACGCCAATGCACGCGAAGCCTCTCATCGGGAATGCGCAAAGGGTTCGCGATTGTAATTGACTAAAACAGTTGGCAGCGATGAACATCAATTCCAGAGATGACAACCAGGCTGACAGCAGTGATAGCAGCCATCTTGTTGGCGGGATGCGGCAAGCCCGTTCCCGAAACGCCAGCGCACCCGTCGCCGGAGCCGAAACCGGTTGAGCCCGTTGTCGAAGTGGCACGGCCGGTATTGTCGGTAAAAAAACTGACAGCCAAAGCGAAGGCACCGGAGGTTCCATTATGGGAGGCTGCAAGAGTCGGAAACATTGAAGCTGTCAGGCTGCATCTGGCTGGTGGCATGGATGCAAATGCCAAAGACGAAGGTGGATGGGTGCCGCTGCACGGTGCATCCGGTTCGGGTCAGAAGGAAATCGTTGAGCTTCTTTTGGCTAACGTGGCGAAAGTGAATGTCACGGCTTTGAGAGGAAAAACGGCCCTCGGTTATGCGGTCAGAGCCGGCCACAAGGAAACCGCCAACCTCCTCCGCAAACACGGCGGCAAGACCAAGAAGGAACTGGAAGCCGCCGACAAATGAAACACCTCCTAATCACAAAAATCGCGCGAAGAAATGAGTGAGGATAAGAAAACCGAAGCCCCACCCAAAGCAGCCGCGACAAGACGAGGGATGAGATGAAATGAGAATCAAAGGGCTACAGCGCGGAAATGCTGTCCTGTTTAATATTCTGGTTTTTCTGGTTCCCTGCCTTGAACAAGACACATTTTCCGAACCCCTTTTTCCGCTTGATCATAACCCTCCGATTCGGGATCTGGTTTCACGATTCCAGGCGATATCCCCCTCGCCCCGAAAGATTCCGATTACTGGCGTTAAGGGAACAATCCCAGGCGGTGGTCATTTCCAGGGCATTCAAGAGGTTCAAATAAAAGGAAAACAGTATGCCGCGATCACGGGAAGTTCCTCGGACCATTCCTTCCTGTTGCTTTCAGAATTCACGGGCCACCAGGCCCGCTTCACTTCGATTTTGACGCTGCTGCCAAAACCTTTCAAACATGCGGGTGGAGTCCAGGCGGTTGGCGATTACCTTGTCTTTGGCATTGAGGACAACTCCGGCAAAAAGGCCTCCAGGGTTTGGATTGTCGAGACATCCCATCTGCTCGAGGCCGGGATCAGGCCGGTCATTGAAATCCAGCGGCGAGGTCCATACAAACGATCCACCGCGGGCGCGGTTGGCATGGCCAAGGTCCGCGGCAGGCATTATCTTGTTGTGGCAAGCTGGGATTCCGAAACGCTCGATATTTACGAGTCCAATGGCAGGCCCCTGGGCGACGCATCCTGTCAGTTCCAACTGTTTGAAACCTGGGAATCGTCACGAGCGGACAAGGCAGGCTGGATCGATCCGGGTTACGAATCCTATCAAAACATCAATGTCCTGGTAGACATGGATGAGCGCGTTTTCCTGGCGGGCTTTGTCGAAGTGGACCGAACCCACAGGGCCGATCTTTTTTCACTCGACTTGGACAAACGCACGCACGCCTCCCGAAGGCTGCAAAAAATCACCAGCCGGGTGTTCCAATGTGATGCCACAACGTTTCGTGCAGGCGCGGGGTTCGTATGCCGGGAGGAGGGAAAACTGGAACTCCTGTCGATAAGCCATCATGCGCCGGCCATTGAGTTGTTCGAGGCACCCTGACCGGCATCCAATTACATTTCCTTCAGGAATTGAAAGAGATCGGCCTGGTCTGCCGCCAGCAGGCCCTCGGGCAATGATCTCTGCAGCATGTCACCATTGAGCGTTAACCCGTTTCTGTTCGTTGCAAGACGGCTGAAGAATTGAAAGCCCAAGACCTCTTCAATCAGCCAACTCAGTGAGGGGCCAATTGAAGTCTTGGGGCGTGTAGTCGTCACTGCAGCGACTGATAAATCTCCAGCACACGCTCGAGGTCGAGGCCGGTTGGCTTGGCTTGCAGCAGCCATTCGAGATCTTTCTTTGCGGCACCAAATTGCCGACTCTGGATAAGCAGCACCGCACGACTCCAGCGATCGAACGCGGAGTCAGGCTGCAACGCCACCACTGTCTCGACGTAGCTCAACAACTCCGCAGACGGATCGCTCTCCTGCGCCACTCCCATCAGGTTTCGCAGCATGCGCAACACAATGTCGCGCTCGCCTGACTTGGCCAGGTACTCCGGCACAAAGGACCGCCCGGTGTTGGCACGCACCAGTTCCTCCGCGTCCGCCCGGCTCAGATAGTTGCCATTGTCGAACGGATCGATGAACTGCTCCTTGTCGCCGTTAACGTGTTTGATGATGAAATGACCGGGAGCACCGACGCCCACCACGCCGTCGATCCCGCATTCGGCCGCCAACTCCATCACCAGCACCGACAATGTGATCGGCAGCCCTTCTCGGTCGTCGAGCACGCGGTTCATGTAGCTGTTGGCCTTGTTGTAATAGTCCTGTCGGCTGCCGTGGTAGCCGTTCTCCTCGAACAAATACGCGATCAGTTTTTTAAGCTTGGCCGCATCGTCGTCGCCGCCGGCAAACCGGGCCTGGACTTCCGCAGCCATGGTTTTCAACTGCTGTTCGTAGTAGTCGATGTCCACGTCGGGATCGTCGATCTTGGCGACCAACAGCGAGGCGCGAAACAGGTCCACGCCTTCATCGTCGTTCTCAAACAACGCCGCCAACTGGTCGCGAATCAGTCGCCGATGCAGCCGCGCGGAGGCCAGGCGCAGCCGCGCCGCCTGCTCCTCCAGTCGCGTGGCTTCCTGATCCAAATGCCGCAGTGCCTGCCCCGGCTGTTTGCGCGCATCGGCCAGGGTCCCTTCCTTGAATTGCCCACCGTTGGTTTGCGCCTCGGCGACCAGCGCCTGGCCAAGCGGTTCGGCAATTGGCGCGGTTTCGTCGTCGACCTGTTTGCCAAGGCGAAAGTTTCGGAAAGTCGCCACCGTGTTGCGGAACTTGGCCAAGCCGACTTTCCCGCCTTGGAGCCCGCGGTCGTTTGACTCGAAAACCAGATGCCCATTCACGTGGCAGTAAAAGCGATTCCCCTCGTGCCGCAGCTTGAGCGTGTTCCACTCGCCCGGCAGGTAGTGGTGCGTGAGTTGCTGGTCAAGAATAGTCCACGAAAACACGTTCGGCCCGTCGAAACGCGTCAGTCGCATCTGCCCGGCGGTGGGATAAAATCCGTAATGCTTGTTCGCGCCATCGGATGCCCACACCAAGCCCGCAGCTCCGGCTTCGTCCTCAAGCTTAACCTGCACCGACAACTCGAACGGCGTCTCCGGCACATCGCTTGTCGATAGGCACAACGCCCTGCCACCGAAACTTTCCCCCGAGTGACTGACGTGAATACTCCCACCCTTTCGCCGCCAATGGCCGCCGAACACCGGCGTCCATTCCTTTGGGTTGAGCATGCCGATGGTCATCCAGCGCTCAATCGGCACCGGGTTGGGTTTTTCCAGCAGCGGCTTGAGCAGGTTGATCGGCACGGCAAAGCCGAGGTTGTCGGTGACGAGCGACTTCATCGTGATCACGCCATGCACTCGCCCGTGCAAATCGAGCATCGGTCCGCCGCTGTTACCGGGCTCGATCGGCACGGCCAGTTGAATCATCTCCACGCTGTCGAGAGTGCGCCTCGCCGAGACCACACCCTGCACGAAACTGAAATCGAGACCGTGCGGCGTGCCCATCGCCACCACCGATGAGCCTTGGCCCAGTTTATCCGAGTCACCAAGCGGCAGCGCCGGCAGGCCGGTTTTGTTGACGCGCAATACCGCCAGGTCGAGTGTGCGATCCCACGCGTGTACGGACGTCACCTCCACTTCCTCGCCATTGGCCAGGCGCACATGAACAGGCCGCCCCTCGCCGACCACATGCAGGCTCGTGGCGATCAGTCCGTCGCTGGAAACGATGAAACCGGTGCCGACGCCCTCCTCCTCTTCGTCGCGGCCAAGCTGCGTCAGCACCACGATTGATTCGCGGATGCGCTTGGCCAGGCTCTTGGCATCCAGCGGCTCCGCGGAGGGCAACTCCTGCGCGATCGGCGACGATGCTGAGACAAACAGGCCAAGCACGGCACAATGAAGGGCCAATTGGCCATGCGCGGCCCGGAGTTCAGCGAAGTGCATGGCGGACTTTACCCAAACGCCCCGCCGGTCGCACGGCTTTTTCTGCCTCGACAGTCGGGAGAGCGTTCGGTACGACTTTCGCCGTCCATTAAGCAACATGAGAGAGCAAACTGTTTCCACATTTGTGTGCTGGTGGTTGACCGGAATCCTTGACCTCGACTGCGTTAGTCGCCAAACGGCCCAACAATATCATCGCCATGGCGGGTGATATGGGCTGGAGCGACATCGGCTACTACGGCGGCAGGACAGGTGAGGAATTGAAAGCTGAAGGGAAATGAACTTGAAACCAAGCCGAGGCTTTACGTTGATTGAACTGCTGGTGGTGATCGCCATCATTGCCATCTTGGCTGCCCTGCTGCTGCCCGCCCTGGCCAAGGCACAATATTCCGGCAAGCGAACCGTCTGCATCAACAACATCAAGCAGCAACACCTTTCGCAGGTGATGTACAGCGCCGACAACGACGGGAGGTTCCCCAAGCGTGCCAGCCAGATCAGCCCGGACTACCATCGTTGGAACGGCAACAAGGCCAGCATTGTCAACGTCATGCGAGGTTCGTATGTGCCCAACCGCTGGGTTTTGATCTGCCCCATCACGTCCAAGTCGTTTGGCGACAAGTGGCCAACCTATGCCCATCCTGCCGGCGGGGAACCCGGGGGATACGGGGGCTGGGACACCGGCATGGACCTCAAACCACCCAGGCCCGCCGCTCATGTTTACGTGGCCTATATGTGGCTGGCCAACTTTCACATGCCAAAATATTTCAACGGGGAGAGAGCATGGCCAAAAGACGATTCCGAGTGCGACAGCAACCGGGCCTTCATCACCCACCGCATCAGCGACACGCCCGGAAGCATTGTTTGGGATGTCGGACACATGGGCGCATTTAACGCGGGAGCCAATGGCAGACCCTTCTTCTCCTTCTCGCTTGCCCCGGATCAACCGGTCGGCATGGCCGATGGCAGCCTCGTGGTTCATAACCGCCATCAGGTCAAGAAACGGGCGTATGGTGCCCACGGAGGAAGCACAACCTACTATTATTGATCTGCCTGGTGCCTAGCTCGGCAGCGGGCAGTGAAATTAATCTTTTAAAACCAGGATGATCTTCTTTTCATGGCAACTAATAATCCATTGAACGTGGCGCTGCTTGGCCTTGGCCGGGCCGGGCGGTTTCATATCCAGAGCATCCAGTCGATACCGGGGATCAACCTCCGCTGCGTCGTCGATGTGAACGAACCCTTGGCCAGGCGTTTGGCCAAGGAGTTGGAGTGCGACTACTCGACCGACGTCGATGGGCCGCTTGGCCAAGCGGACGTAGACGCGGTGATCGTCGCGTCGCCGACGCATGAGCATTACGGGCAAATCGTCGCCGCGCTCGAGGCCGGCAAGCCGGTCTTCACCGAGAAACCGCTTGGCAGCAGCCTCGAGGAAATCGACACCTGCTTCGGCTTGGCCAAGCGCAGCGGGTTGCCGCTGTTCGTCGGTTTCAACCGCCGGTTCGACCCGTCCTTCTCCAGCCTGGCACGCGGAGTGAAGGAGGGCCAAGTCGGTGTGCTGCAGATGCTACGGGTCACCTCCCGCGACTCACCGCTGCCGACCATGGATTACATCAGGGCATCGCATGGCATCTTTCACGACTGCATCGTTCACGACTTCGACATGCTGCGATTTATCACCGGCGTGGATCCGGTGGAAATCTACTCGGTCGGCAGCAGTTTTGTCGAGGGAATCAGCGCACTGGGCGACCTGGACAATGTTCTCGTCGCGCTCAGGTACGACAGCGGCATGATTGCCAGCATCGACGTGAACCGGTTTGCGTCCTATGGGTACGACCAGCGGATCGAGGTGTTTGGCAGCAAGGGCATGTTGCAGGCCGGGAACCGGTCGCCGGTCTCCACGGTGCTGTCGAGCGGCGATGGGCTGCTGCGGCCGACAATCGAGCATTCGTTCCCGACCCGCTATCGGGAGGCCTACCGGCAGGAGTTGGTAACCTTCAGCGACTGTGTGCGGGAGGGTGCTCCCTTGCCCGTGACCCACGAGGATGTTCGGATGAGTTTCATCCTCTCGGAGTTGGGGGAACAATCCCACCGCGAAGCCAGGCCGCTGCGCGTGTCCGACCATCTCGCGCTCCAGAAGTTGCCATAGTGTGGGCCAGAATCCCTTGGGGTTTCGCAGGCGTACTAGTTTGCACACCAAACCGGGTTTGGTGTATTACACGGGTCAGCCTGAACATTATTGGCCGAGGAGACAAGACAATGAACCACCACCGCGCGCTACGAGCTTCGACCGATACGGGACTGACCATCTTCCTCATCATGATCGTCGGAGTCGTCCTCTGGACGACCGATGAGATGCTCGGCTGGAATCTTCTGCCCGATTGGATCGATAAGTACGCACAGCTTCTTGTCATCATCTTCTCGATCCTTGCGGCCTTCGCGGTTGTGATCAGCGTTATGTGCAGCTTCGCCGTCATGGCAGAATCCACTGCGGAGAAGTCGGGCATCGGCGCTCCCGCGTTTTCACGGCGTGCCAAGCTGATCATTGCTGCCGGAATCCTGGTAGCGTTCGGAATCATGTTCGGTCTGCACAAGGTGGATCAGTATCGTGCCGGCAGTAGGGCTGAAGCGGAAAAGCAGAGGATCAGTGCGAGATATGACGAGGTCCGGACAGGCCTGCAAAACCTGATTCCCGCGACCATCGCTCTGTTCTCACCCGAAGCGAAGCAGTTTCTCACCGGCAAGCCATCGCCCGATGGAGACGAAGCGATTGCCCGCCTCCTCACCGCGATCCAGGTATCGACGCCATTCGATCCGGCGGTCAGCATCATGGTCGCGTCTCAGTCGCCCTACACGCACTGTGTGATCACCACACTCCCGGAACGGCAGCGCCAGACCCAGACGGGCGACTGGAAATACCTGAGCCGTAAATACCTCACCGGCTTTCCCTCGGACTGGGAGCGAAACGCGATACAAGCCGGATTCACGGGGAAAGAGATGAGCGTTCCCCGCGGGAAGTCCGGTGTCTTCATCAACACACACCTGCCGAGCAGTTGGGGGACACTCTCGCATGGGGACCGAGTCGCCGGAATCGTGATGTTACAGGGGTCAATGTGAGGAGCAGCCAACAAGATGCGTGCAGGTTCTTTCACGCTGTCGCGGGAAAAGCCTGATGCACGGCGTTGGACTCATGAAGATGAGAAGAAGAAACAAGATGCTTATTGCAGTGCTTGCAGGAGTGCTGGGCTATTCTGCATCCTACTGCGTTCTCCGTTGCACCAAGTTTCTTGTTCGGCGTGAGTGGCTGGAAATTTATCCCCACTCCGAGACTCACGAGCGGACAATCTACGCGTCCGACGTCGGACACGGGAGCTATTTCGATGTCAATTTCAAACCCAAGAGGGATTCCTTTCCTGTTTTTTACCTTCCGCTTTGGCAAGCGGAGTTGAGAATCAGGGGGAAGTATTTTCATCATGATGACATTGTCGTGATTCACGCAGATTTACTGGAGTCCAACAACGGCATGCAGGATATTGCCGCTAGGCGCGGTAGGCCGACATCAGACCTATGAAACACCTTCTGCCCACAATACTCTCTGCCGTGGTGTTGAGCATCACGGTCTCTGCCGCCAAGGTTAAAGACACCAAGTTCAAGTTTGGGCGAGGATTTTTTGATGCCCCATTTAATGAGGTGATCACCACTGAAACATCTGGAGCGACAATCATCTATACCCTCGACGGAAGTGATCCGCGTTATTCGGAAAATACAATCAGTGGCACAAGTCCGCTCGCGGTGGCCATTGACCCGTCCAACATCATAAAACGCCCCAAAACCCCGGGTGTGATCGTGCGCGCCTATGCCCAAAAAGAGGGATGGAAGGAGACGAATGTGGATACCCAAACCTATATTTTTGTTGAAAGTGTCAAGCGTC
>QOAX01000218.1 GCA_003972865.1 Verrucomicrobiota bacterium
CGATAAGCCAAATCAAGCCGGCGCAATTGGTTGACGACCTCGCGGGAGTGTTTCGTCAGCTCTCCTCGACCACCAAGGACTGCGTTGTGGTTCTGCCGTCACACTCGGCCCCTTCCATCATTCTCGAAGTGCCGGATATTAGTCCCGAGGATCGGAAGGGGTTTGTTCAAATCCAAGCCGAGCAGCGGTTGCCGCTGCCGTTGAACGAGATTCACCTGGCGACACATGAATTTCAGATCGGCAACCAAGACCATGCATTGGTGGTGGGTCTGCGAAGGGATACCGTCTCCAAAATCAAGGAAGCCGTGATCGCCAATGGATTTCAGGTGGCCAGTATCACGGTGGACATCGCTGGGGTTGTGGATCATGCCGTCGACGGCAACGATTCGCTGGCGGATTGCTGCCAGTTGATTCAGGGACAATCGAGTCTGACTTTGATTACCCATGCGGAGGGGGGGCCGACAGGTCTCCGCCACTTCCACTTGAACAACGGATGGATGGATGCCGCCACCCTTGAAAGGGAATTGCGCATTACCCTTGGCCAATTCCCACAGTCTTCACGGCGCCAGTTGACCACGCTTCGCACGGCAAAACTTCCAGGGGCCAGTTCAGAGCAGCGTGTTCCGGTTTCTGAACACCGATCCCTGGCTGGTTTGAACGTGGTCGATGGAACTGAAACCTCCGACTTATTTGCGCGCATTGCCTCATCGTTTTTTCTGAGCGGCACCTCGCCTCTTGAGTTTCTGCCTTCCAGAACTTCACGCTTTGGCCAGATTTATGGTCAGTTCAACTCTCGGCGTAACCTATGGGTGGGATCGATGAGTGTTGTGGCCCTGACTGCCATTGCTTTTCTTTACCAAATTTTCCGGCTGGACGATTTACAGACGGATTGGAATGGGATGAAAGACAGCGTTGCAGTCGTTGAAACAGTCGGGGGGAAAATCAGCGAATTTCGTCCCTGGCATGGTTCGTCCGTTCCGAGGTTGACGACGGCTCGGGCCATCACCAGGGCTTTTCCTGAAACAGGAGAAATCTGGTTGAAACAATTGAATATCAGGGATATTTCAAAGGAGATGAACATCAAAGATGCGTCAAAGGTCATGGCCACCGGATCTTCCAGGGATCAAAACAGCCTGTTGGCTACATTGGACAAACTTCGCATCACATCCGGCATCTCCAATTTGGAATTAAAATCCCAACAGGGAACGGATCCGATTTTCTTTTCATTCGAGTTTGATTGGAATCCGGCAGGCATCTCGACTCCGGCTCAATAATGCGAAACAAAAGAGAAAAACTGTTGCTGACTGTTGCTCTCCTCGCGGTAGCGATCCTTATAGGAGATCGATTGGTGTTGGGACCGTTGGTTAACAGTTGGAAAATACGCAACGACAAAATTGAAAAATTGGAAAGGGATATTGCCAAAGGTAAAACACTACTGCCACGGCTTAAATCCTCTATGAAAAAATGGCGGACATATGTGAGTGATAATTTGAATAGCACCAACACCATTGCTGAGGATGAGGTATTGCGAGCCATTGAGAACTGGACGGGCGATTCAGGGATATTGCTTACATCGATCAAGCCGCAGTGGCAGAATCATGATGATCGTTATAGGACATACGATGTTCAATTGGTGGCAGAAGGGACGATGCAGGAAGCGGTCGAATTTGTTCATGCCATTGAGTCGGATGAACTTCCCTTGAAAATTGAACAACTCGAATTGGCATCACGTGAAAAGACCGGAAAATTAGTCAGTGTGAGCGTCCGTTTTACAGGCCTCCAGCTTGGAGAGGCGTTGCAATGAAGTACCATAAAAACAAGAATCAATTTCCGAAGGTGGGATTTAAAGTTCTTCTATGGATTGGCTTGCTTTACGCATCGCTTGGCCAAGCGCTTGGTCAAGTGCCAGAAACAGCTGCCAAGTCTTCAGAAACAGCTGCCAAGCCCTCAGAAACAGCTGCCAAGTCTTCAGAAACAGCTGAATCTGCAGCATTAGAGGAGGAGAAAATTGAGGTAACAAAGCCAGTTCCAGGTTCACTTCAAGATTTTGCCATTCTGCATATCAACAATATATTTGACCCAAACCGGAAGCCTTATCGCCCAGGCAGGAAACGCCAAGATCCCAAGCCGGAACCTCAAATAGATGCTTTCACCCTTATTGGTCTCATGGCTTACGCAGCGCAGACCGGCAACCGGCAAATTGCTGTCTTGTCCGGTTCCTCATCAGAATATAGTGGGGCATTCAAGCTGAATGATCAGATCGATAACCTGAAGCTGATTTCCCTAAGTGATAAAGCAGTCTCGTTTGCCGAAGGAGAAGCCATCTTTAGCGTGGATATTGGAACCGGTTTGAGGCGCATGGATGGGGGTGCCTGGAAAGAATCCAGTGAGCGAGTACGTACGGCCTCAAGGAGCGGTTCGTCACGCAGTCAATATTCCAGCCGTGGAACGGCTCGCCGTGATGAAAATAAAGATTCAGCAAAAGACTCTGAAGATAAAGAGGACGAAGGGGAGGATTCTGAGGCGGAACTTATTCGCAAAATGATGGAGCGTCGCCGACAAGAGGTCGGGGAATAAAAATACTGTACGCATAATGAAAACAAACACGATAAACCGAACAAGTCCAATGGGATTGAAGTGGATCATGTCACTTGGCCTGATGGGTGCCACCACCCTGTTTGCGCAAGAACGGGAAACAAACATCCCGGCCGACCCGCAAACAGGCAAACCAAGTACTTCAGCAATCGCTGAGGATCCGCAACTCATGCTGAATTTTGAGGATGTGCCACTTCAATCTGTATTGGAGTACATGAGTGAAGCCGCCGGGTTCATTATCCTCGGAGACACTAAGGTGAGCGGCGATGTCACGATTCTCTCCAAGCAACCATTGAATCGCGAGGAAGCAGTCGATCTTTTGGACGCAATCCTGAATGAAAAGGGGTACACCGCCATTCGCCGTGGACGCATCCTGAAGATTGTCGAAAAAAACAAGGCCCTGATTGAAGACCTTCCGGTAAAGTCTGGAGCCGACCCGGCGGATATCCCGAAGAAGGACGTGATGGTCACGCAGATCATCCCGATTCGATTCGGCAATGCCGGGCAACTGATCGACAACATCAGCGAGTTACTGCCAGACTATGCCACCATCTCCGCGAATGATGGCAGCAACGCAATCATCCTGACCGATACCCAGACGAACATTCACCGGATCGCCGAAATTGTCAGCGCACTGGATACTTCCATCTCCAGTATTTCCGAAATCAAGGTCTTTCCCCTGGTCTATGCCGATGCGAAGCAACTGGCCGAGGTTGTCAAGGGATTGTTTGAAACCAGATCATCCGGGTCAAGCAGGTCATCGAGCAGTCGCAGTTCCGGCATCGCCGAGATGATGCGGTCGCGCTTTGGTGGCGGAAGTAGCAGCAGTCGAAGTAGCGGGAGTAGTGGCCGTTCCTCCCGCAGCAGCGGCGGCGGCGGCAGCGCCGCGCTGGCAGCGGCGTCTCGCGTGATCGCCATCTCGGAAGAGCGCACCAACTCCCTCGTAGTCAGCGCTCCCAGTGATCTCATCCCGACCATAGAACAATTGGTCAAGGAGATGGATCGCAACATCGAGGATGTCACTGAACTTCAGGTGTTCCCACTGAAGTATGCCGATGCCTACGAAATGGCGGAGATTGTCACCAACCTCTTTTCGGACAAGGACGAAATTGAGAATTCTCGCGGAGGATACCGTTTTGGCTCGTGGGGACGCTCCAGTTCC
Source organism: Verrucomicrobiota bacterium (assembly GCA_003972865.1). Taxonomy (GTDB): domain Bacteria; phylum Verrucomicrobiota; class Verrucomicrobiia; order Limisphaerales; family UBA1096; genus UBA1096. Next base: position 3,758 of record QOAX01000218.1, read on the forward strand.
AGTTCCAGCAGGTCTCGGAGCAGGAGCAGTGATTCAAGTGAAAGGATGCTCCAGCAAAAACGAGTGCTGGCCGTGGCTGATCCCCGAACCAACTCGGTCATCGTCAGCGCCACCGCCGAGCTGATGACCCAGGTTGCACTAATGATTGAGCGGCTTGATGACAACAAAGCCAAGCAACAGAAGGTGTTCACCTATTCCCTGCAGAATGCGGACGTTGAAGGCGTGTCCGCAATCCTCCGCAACATGTTCGAGCAGCAGAACGGCAATTTCAATTCCACCAGAAACCGCAACAGCCGCGACCAGGAAAACCCGCTGGATAACAGGAGGGTGTCAGACCCGCAGAGCTCCGGTGGCTTTGGTAGCCAGAGGCGATAGGGCAGATAAACTTGAATCATCTTCACTGCCATTAAACAGGAAAATCAAACAATGAACCGTAACCACACCTTCCGCCACCTCGTGGGCCCTCTGCTCGTCCTGGCCCTGGGATTCGGCTGCCTGTTTCCGGATGCCTGGGCACAATTTACCGGACAATCCTCCAGTCGAACAGGCAGAACCGGTGCAGGTGGAATGGGTTCACGCCAGTATTTCAACAATACCATGCTCGGCGATGCGCTCATCGAGTTCGATATTGAGACCCGATCGATAATCGTCATCGCCGACGAGGAAACCAACTTGCAGATTGGTGAACTGATCATGCAATTAGACAAGCCAAAATCACAGGTGTTGATCAAGGTCGCCTTCGTCGAGTTGACTCATAACAACGATAGTGATCTAGGTATTGATGCCTCTTTCAGTGGCTCGATCGGTGGAGGAGAAGGGAACTCGCTCTCGGCCGGTACCGCATTCGGCATCGGCGGGCCGGGCGGACTGGTGCAACTCAACTACGATGATATCAGTGTTTCGATGAATGCCTATGCCCAGGAGGGCCGACTTGAGATTCTTTCCCGTCCGTCAATCCTTACACGGAATAATCGTGAGGCGCTCATCTCCGTCGGCAGTCTGGTGCCATTCGCGCAAAGCGGCAATGTTAACTCCATAACTGGCATCGCGATTCCCCAGTACGAGTATGAACCCATCGGCATCAGTCTCCGCGTCACGCCGTACATCACCCCGCATGGCTTGGTTGAACTGTCCCTTTTCCCGGAAATCTCCGAAACAACCGATGAAAGAATCACCGTTGCCGACGGGCTTGAATTGCCGGTTTTTGCCACACGCTCCGCCCAGACGGTGGTGGTCACGCCCAACGGGAAAACCGTGGTCATCGGTGGTCTCATGCAGGACAACAAGGTCGAGTCCGAGCGCAAGGTGCCCTTCCTCGGCGATATCCCCATCCTCGGCTCACTGTTCAGGCGCACGGTCAAGAAAGACACCAAAACCGAGTTGCTCATTTTCCTGACACCTTTCATTGTGGAAAACCCCCACGACCTTGTTTCCCTTACCGAGCAGGAGCGCTCCGGTTCCACCGTCAAAGCCGGCACCGAAAGTGGCAAGCGTTTGGACGACTTCCTGAACACGGACACAGAGGAGAAATTCAATGAAGCATCGCCAATTCAGCCTCGGGATACAGAACCCAAAAAATAGGCGGCAGACCTTGTCCGGCCTGATTATTAGCACAAGGTCAGCATTGAAGAAACTTTCGCGTAGCGCCCTGAGAACCAGTTGATTATCGAGATTCCGACACGGTATGAGGCGCTGGTTTAGGTCCGGTACCGCACACTCTCTTTCTCCTCTTCCCCTTTGTTTTGAATTCTCGCTTCGCTCACACCCCACCAACGGCATGGCTCCAACGATTGCGGTAGGTTGTGGTTTCATAGTGAGCGGACTGTCATCCCAATGGGTGCGGTTTCCAGAGCGTTTTAACTGTTGCCGCAAATACCACTCAGCCTAAAACTGGTGGTTGATAGCTAAACCTCAATCATACGAGCCAGTGAATCTGACCGCTGGGGTCATATGGACATGGAAGAAGACCTTCTCGAACTATCCACTCAGCGAATCGATTCTAACTTATTACCTGCGCAAGTATGCTCAACCGTGGCCAACTTCAGAGCAACGGCTGATGCGACACCTATCTGGTGGAGGTTGCGGGCATCACCACTTATGGCTTCGCCGCTGGTGTCGTCAGCTTCATCGGTGTGGTCGTTCAGACCAAGAGATTTGCGCCGGTTAAAGAATCTCGCCAAGCGCGACGGCGCGGTGTTCTTTGGCGCTGCGGTAGGCGGCCTCGACCAAGGCCATGGTCTTGAGGTTGTCGCGCCCGCCGATGGCCGGTTCCTCGCCGGTCTCAAGGGCGATGAGAAGTTGGGCCATGGTGCCGATGAAGGCGTCGGGAAACCAGCTCTCCTCCCAAGTAGGCGAATGAAAATCAGAGTCGCCCTTGGTTGCGTAGGTGATGGTTGACGGGGTGGTGTAGGGGTCCTGACACCAGCCGATGTTGCCCTTGGCCAAGCCGTCGAGCCCCTCGATGCGCCATTGGATGCCGATATCGGCCGGGGCACCTTCGCGGGCGGGGCCGGTCCAGGTGTCGTCGATGGCGATGGCGCGGAGGCCGCTGGCGTATTCCAAAATATAACTGGCGATGCCGTCGGTGTGAGGGAAAGTCGTGCGTGGATCAGTGCGCGTGGTGCAGTAGATACGATCGGGATCACCAAACCAGTAGCGGAAGGTGTCCATGTGGTGAATGGACATGATGCGCAGCGTGACCCAGCCCTGGCGTTCCTGCCACGGCATCCAGTGCGGGATGCCGCGCATGTCGATGGTGGCCAACACGGGCTCGCCGATTGTGCCGTTGGCCAGGAGCGTTTTGCCGGCGCGCACCGACTGGTCGTAGCGCATGTTTTGGTTCACGGCGAGGGTGATGCCGGCCTGTTCGCAGGCCTCGACAGCGGCGACCGCCTCGGTGTGATTCGCGCCCAGCGGTTTCTGCGCGAGGATGCCCTTAGCGGTGCCGCGTGCGCAGGCAGCCTTGATAACGGCGAGTTGATTGTCCGGCGGCACAGCGATGTCGAGTACCTCGATCGACTCGTCGTCGAGCAACCGGTCGATGGAGCCGTGGACGGTGCCGATGTGGTGCTGCTCAGCACACTTGGCTGCGTTGGCTTGTGTGCGGGAGGCGATAGCGACCGGGTTGAAGCCGGCCTTCCGGTAGGCGACCAGATGGCAGTCGTTCATGATGAACCCGCTGCCGATGCAGCCGATGCGCCAGTCCAAGCGGGCGGGAAGCGGTGAATGGATGTTTAAATCCATTTTGGTTAAATCCGAAATCCTAATTTTAAAATCCGAAACAAATTCAAAAACAGAAATTTTAAATTCGAAACGATTCGAACTGGGTTTGTTTGGATCATTTGAGATTCAAATTTGTTTCGGATTTGGGATTTTAAATTTCATCCGTTGCCAGTGCCCACTGTTTCGTCGTTCGCGGGATCCCAAAAGTCCGTTCCGGCTTCAAACAATTTTGCACCCATTTCCCTGATCGCACTGTCGGGGAGTTTTTCCAGCGGCTCGTAAAATGGATGGTGCGATTCTTCGTAGGGATTGTTGTGTCTGGTGTTGTAGCAGCAGAGCAGCGACCAGCGGGGGGTCTCGGAGGTGTTCTGGTCAGATCGATGCAGGATATTGCTGTGGATGAACAGCGTGTCGCCGGGTTCGAGTTCGACGTAAACCAAGTCCATTACCTTCATCGCATGCTCGACGCGTTCGGGGTCGGCGCCGGTTTGATCGCCATAGCGGCCGTGCTCGATGCGCCCCATTTTGTGTGAGCCTCTAAGCACCTGCATGCAGCCGTTGGCCTTGGTGTTGGGATCGACCGCGATGAAAGCCGAGGCCATGTCGGGATAGAGGCAGCCGTTCTGGTACCAGTAGCCGTAATCCTGATGCCAACTCCAGGCGCCGCCAGTGCGCGGGCGCTTGATACTCATCTTGCTGTGATAATGATACACCTCGTCGCTGAGCAACGCCTCCATGGCATTGACGATGCGTTCGCAGCGGGCGATTGAGCCCCACAGATCCTCGCCGGCCTTGTTCCAAAGGACGAGTTGCGCCTTGCCGCCCTCGCCGTCCTCAAGGTCGTAGGCGTGTTGGTCGAATGCCTTGTCCGCCTTGGCCGCGGCCTGGAGAATCCTGGCTTCCTCAGCGTCAAAAAGGCCGGGTACAATGAGGTAACCGTCCTCTTGGAACGCGTTGATTTGTTCAGTTGAAAGGTTGGTGGACATGGAGAATTTGGTTGCGGGGAGTGTTGCAACCGAAGCCCCGCAAGTCAAAGAGGGAATGCGCGGACGTTTGGCCGGCGGTTTGCCGGCGGCACGTCAGTGTTGGTCTTTTGTGGTAACGGGCTTCCTGCCACCCTGTTGGTAGGTTGCGGAGCTGCCGCTTGGCTTGGCCAGGGGAGGAGCCGGCTTGGTGTACAGGTACTGCAGCAGGTTTGTGACTGACTGCGGGCCGCGGTCCACATGAACCTCGACGACCGGCCGGGGCAGCTGGCCCGTGTTCATGTAGTACTCGTGCAGGGCGTCGGCTTGTGTGCTGCGCCGCGTGGCATCCAGCGAGTTGCGCATGTAATCCTCGAAGAACTTTTGCAGTGGATCAGGCTCCTTCGGCTCCACGGGTGTATGCTCCTCCTCGGGCGGCTTCACATAGTCCGGAAGCCGGACTGTACCTGCAGCCACGGCCTTGTTGAAGTCCGGCTCGGGGTCGCCGGTGATGGAGATAGGCGGCAACGGTCGTATCCTCGGCTTGTGCGGTCGCGTGATGCGAAAGGCCGTGTTTCGGCTGTCCGCCATCTTGCGGATGTACTGTGTCGCGTCCGCGATCTCCCCGGCAGAAAGCTCCGCCGCGGCCTGGTCCAGTTCCACGATGGAGCGATGAATGTCCCGCGTTTCGGATTTGCTTCCCGTCACCGGGATGATGTTGGCTTGCTCCACCGGCACGATACGCACTTCGGTATCGCCGTAGAGCGCCTGCATCTGGGTGGCCATTTCCCTGGCGTCGGCATGGGCCAGCTTGATGGCGGTATTTTCACTCGTGACGGCGGGTGATTTGCGTTTGTTACCGCCGCTGTTTTTTTGACCGCTTCAAGCGCTCACCATGGGCTTGCCGCGCAGGGGCCGACGGCTTGTTGCGGGGTTTGTCTCCGCCAAACCAATTCAGAGGATTCACTCGCTGTGTCCAGTTGCCCTTCCGGGTGACGGGCTCCTTTCTGCTGAACCAGTTCATCGGGTTCACCTTTTGCCGCCAGTTTGATTTCCCCCCATGTGATTCTCGGCGTTCTTTCTGGCCTCGGCGTAAAAGCTGTCCGGCAGTTCGGCCTTGAGTTCCTCTTCGCTCACGACGCCCTCGGGGAGGATCGTCTTGTTGGCGATCAGATAATTGCGATCGTTCGGATCGGCCTGGGCGAGCATTTCGCGGATGCCGTCGATTTCACTCTTGGGGCCGATCACGATGACCCCCCTTGGCCAAGCGGCTTGGCTCCACGACGCTGAAGGAGTTGTCGCGGCCGTAGGCATCGTCCAGCATCCTTGCCACGTCGCCCGCTGTCAGTCGATTGAGCGGAATCACCACGCGGCCCATCGGCACATTGGGCGCCTCCGCCGCCGGTTCCACGGCCGTCGCCTTGTTGCGCTTGAAAATGCGGGGGAGATATCCCTTGCGAGCCTGTACCCCGGTGGATGCGCCGAGGATCAGCAACCCAGCCAGCGCGGCGCGGCCACAAAAAACCGGGTTTCCCTGAGCAAACGCCATGCCAACGCCCAAAAAGCGGAAGTGTGACACGTCCCGTTTTTTTTGGCACGATCACCGGTGCGCGAATGCTCTGCATAACTTTCAAGAGGCTCCACCGACTCCTCCCGTCACTGGTCATCACCCTGGCCGCATGCGTGGCGGACGGCGGTGAGATTCAGTTCAATCGCGATATCCGCCCGATTCTTGCTGACAAATGCTTTGCCTGCCACGGGCCGGATGCCAGCCACCGCAAGGCCGATCTCCGACTGGACACCCGCGAAGGCGCATTGGCTGATCTCGACGGCTACGCGGCGGTGGCGCCCGGTGCCCCGGGCAGGAGCGAATTGCTCACCCGCATCACAACTGACGACGAGGACGACCTGATGCCGCCGCCGGACACCGGAAAGCAACTCAGCGCTGACGAAAAAAAACAGCTGCACGACTGGATCGCCCAGGGAGCCGAGTATGAGGCGCACTGGGCCTACATCCCGCCCACGCGCCCGGCAGTGCCCGGCGTCGGTGACCGCGCTTGGCCAAGCGGCGCAATCGACCGCTTCATCCTCGCGCGGCTCGAGAGTGAAAACCTGTCGCCGTCGCCCCAGGCTGATGCAGCGACCTTGGCACGGCGACTGCACTTCGACCTCACCGGCTTGCCGCCGTCTCCCGGCTTGGCCAAGCGCCTGGCCAAGTCGCCGGAGGCCTACGCGCGGGTGGTGGACGAGTTGCTGGCTTCGCCGCGGTTTGGCGAGCGCCTGGCCAGTTACTGGCTCGACCTCGTTCGCTACGCAGACACCGTCGGCTACCACGGCGACCAGGATCATGCGATCACGCCGTACCGCGACTGGGTCATCAAGGCGTTCAACGACAACCTGCCGTTTGACCAGTTCACTGCCGAGCAACTCGCCGGCGACCTGTTGCCCAACGCGACGATGAACCAGAAAATCGCCAGCGGCTACAATCGCCTACTGCAGACCTCGCACGAGGGGGGCGTGCAAATGAAGGAGTACCTCGCCAAGTACTCGGCCGACCGCGTGCGCAATCTCTCCAACGCTTGGCTCGGGGCGACGATGGCCTGCGCCGAGTGCCACGACCACAAGTACGATCCATTCACGCAACGGGATTTTTACAGCTTGGCGGCGTTTTTTGCCGATGTGAATGACGACAAGACCTTTAGCGGCACCAACACGCTTCCGACCAAGCGCGAGCCGGAGATGCAGGTCGTCTCGCCGCTGGCGGTGTCGCCGGCCCAGCTTACGCGCACGATGGTCACCGGGCGCGTCAAGCCGCGCCCGATCCGCGTGCTGCCCCGCGGCAACTGGATGGACGACTCGGCCGAAATTGTCGAGCCGGCGGTGCCGCATTTCCTGCCGGCTTTGAAAACCAGAGGCCGCGCGAATCGGCTCCACCTGGCCCAGTGGCTGGCGTCCCCCGACAACCCGCTGACCGCGCGAGTGTTTGTAAACCGCCTCTGGTACCTGTTTTTCGGTTCCGGCCTTTCACGCTCGCTCGACGACACCGGTTCGCGGGGCGAATGGCCGACGCATCCGGCGCTGCTCGACTGGCTCGCGGTCGAGTTCGTCGAAAGCGGCTGGAACATCAAGCACATCGCCCGGCTCATCGTCACCTCCAGCGCCTACCGCCAGTCGTCGCTCGTCACTCCGCAGTTGCGCGAACACGATCCGGAGAACCGGCTGTTCGCCCGGCAGGGCCGCTTCCGGCTACAGGCCGAGACCATCCGTGACAACGCGCTGGCAGTTGGCGGCCTGTTGAACGACCAAATGGGCGGCCAGGTCGCCAAGCCGTACCAACCGGCCGGCTACTACGCGCCGCTCAATTTCCCCCAGCGCATATACAAGGCCGACATGAACCCCAACCAGTATCGTCGTGGCGTCTACGTGCATTGGCAGCGACAGTTCCTGCACCCGATGTTTCGCGCATTCGATGCGCCGACCCGCGAGGAGTGCACCGCGCAACGCCCCGTCAGCAACACGCCGTTGGCCGCGCTCACGCTGATGAACGATCCCACGTTCGTCGAGGCGGCCAAGGGGTTCGCGCTTCGCATTCTCAATGAAGCCGGGGCGACCGATCGCCAGCGACTGGTTTGGGCGTGGCACACCGCGCTTGGCCGCGAACCAAGCAACGACGAACTCAATGTGGCCAGGGTGTTCCTCGGCGAAACGCGCAAACGCTACCAAGCCGACGCCAACGCGGCGGCCGAATTGCTCGCCGTTGGCATGATGCAAATGCCCTCCGGCTTGGCCAAGCCGGAAGCTGCCGCGTGGACCGTGCTTGGCCAGGCGCTGCTGAACCTCAGCGAAACCATCACCCGAAATTGACGTGCAACTCTCTCCCCATCAATTACATACGCTGATCAATCGCCGTTCGTTTCTGGGCCGCACATCACTTGGCCTGGGTGCCACGGCCTTGGCCAGCTTGGCCAAACCCGTTCTAACCGCCGCGAGCACCCGGAGTGCGATCGGCGGTTTATCGGGGATGCCGCATTTTACGGCCAAGGCCAAGCGGGTGATTTTTCTCTGCATGGCCGGCGGGCCATCGCACTTGGAGACGTTTGACCACAAGCCGGAACTGGCTCGACTGGATGGCCAGCCGATGCCGGAGTCGTTCACCAACGGCCAGCCGATTGCCCAGTTGCAAAACCAAAAACTCAAGTGCCTCGGCCCGTTGTTTCCGTTTCGCCGGCATGGCCAGTCGGGCCAGCAGATTTCGGATCTGCTGCCCGGCATCGCCGGCATCGCCGACGACATCGCGATCGTGCGTTCGATGCACACCGACCAGATTAACCACGACCCGGCGCATACGGTGATGAACACCGGCACGTCCATCTCCGGCCGTCCCAGCATGGGTGCCTGGGTGACGTACGGCCTGGGCTCGATGAGCGAAGATCTCCCGGGGTTCGTGGTGCTGACCAGCGAGGGCGGCCGCAATCCGCAGCCGATCGCGTCGCGCCAGTGGGGAGCCGGTTTTTTGCCGAGCCGCTATCAGGGCGTCCAGTTTTTCTCGCAGGGCGACCCGGTGCACTATGTCCGGTCCGCTCCCGGTGTGAGCCGCGAGCAGCAGCGCGGCTTCATCGAGACGGTCGGCAAACTCAACCGCTTGCGCAACGAGCAGGTCGCCAACCCGGAGATCGATACGCGCATCGCCCAGTACGAGTTGGCGTTTCGCATGCAGGCCAGCGTGCCGGAGTTGATGGACTTTTCCGGCGAACCGCATCACGTGCTCGATGCCTACGGTGTCAAGGGCATGGACGGTTCGTTCGCTGCCAACTGTCTACTCGCCCGGCGGCTGGCTGAGCGGGGCACGCGCTTCATTCACCTGTACCACCGGGGCTGGGATCATCACGGTGACTTGGAGCGATACATGAAAGTTTGCTGCGGGCTCTGCGACCACCCCAGCGCGACGCTGGTGAAGGATCTTAAGGAGCGCGGGATGCTCGACGACACGCTGGTGATCTGGGGCGGCGAGTTCGGCCGGACGCCGATGTTCCAGGGAAAAGGCTCCACCGCCGGCCGGGATCATCATATTCGGGCGTTTTCAATGTGGCTGGCTGGGGGCGGCATCAAGGGCGGCGTCACTCACGGCGAGACGGACGAATTGGGCTATCACGCCACCCAGGATCGGGTCCATGTGCGTGATCTTCACGCAACCATGCTTTACTTGTTAGGTATTGATTCCCAGCAGTTTACATATCGTTTTCAAGGATTGAATGCCCGATTGACGGGCGTTGAGGACGAGGCCCATGTCGTCAAATCAGTCGTTGCTTAACCGCCGACCTTGGCCAAGCACTTGGCCAAGCACTTGGCCAAGCGAGAGTTAGGCTCAGTTGAGGACTAGGTTTTTTACCAAAAAGCGGCTTGACTCGTCGCCGCCGTGGGCGTACGCCTCCCGCTTCAGCGAATCATCGGCCTAGCCCACCGGAATATGAACACGCGCAACAGAGAGAAGAACACCGTGACGAAGCGGGATTTGGCTACCCGGGTGCGTCTTGCCATCAAGCCGGATATCAAGCTTCATCAGGCGCAGGTCGCGGAAGTCATCTCTCGGACGCTTGATACCATTCGTGATGCCCTTGTCAACGGCAACACGGTGGAGTTACGCAATTTCGGCGTCTTCAAGATTGAGATTCGCAAGGAACGCGTTGGGCGAAATCCCAAGGATCCAAGTGTCGATATCCGGATTCCAGCGTGCAAAGTGGTGAAGTTCCGCTCCGGCAAGGAAATGAAGAATCAGTTGGAGGCCGCTACCTCAACCGATACCGAAAACCCTCCGGCCGCCGAGCCGGGCGCTGGTTTTGGTTCAGAATAAACCTCAAGGCTTTTCGCTGGCGGCCCGTATCGCCTCAAGTTCCTCCCAGCGAGCGTAAAGCGAGGCGGTTTGCATCCTCGCAGCCTCCAGTTCGCTGGTCAGTTGGTTGGTTCGTGCACCGTGTCTTGAGTGAAACTTCGGGTCGGCGAACAAGCCCTCGATTCGTGACACTTCCCCTTCGGCGTTCAGGATCGCCGTCTCCATGCCTTCGAGTTCGTTCCTCTCCTTCCAGGTCAACTTGCGCGGCTTGGCCCTGCCGGCCTGGCTTGGCTTGGCCCTGGTCAGGACGGCTCCGGGTCGCTTGGCCAGGCGCGTCGTCCGCTCGGCGAGTTTTTCGCGGTAATAATCGTAGTCGCCCTCGTTGTAGACGACCTGCCCACTGCCCTCGAATGCGATGATGCCGGTGCAGACCCGGTTGAGAAAATAACGGTCGTGACTGACCACCAGCACGCAGCCGCTGAAGGCCAGCAGTGCCTCTTCGAGCAGCCGCAATGTTGGCAGGTCGAGGTCGTTGGTCGGCTCGTCCATGATCAGGAAGTTACCGCCATGCTTGAGAATGCGCGCCAGCAGCAGGCGACTCTTCTCGCCGCCGGACAGACTCTTGACCTTCATGGTGATCCGCTTGGGATCAAACCCGAACCGCTGCAGGTAGGCGCGAATTGCCAGTTTGCCGTTGCCGAACACGATCGTGTCCGCCCCCTCGGCGACCTCCTGCAACAGCGTCTTTTCCGGGTCGGGCTGCACCCGCTCCTGATCCACGTAATTGAACGCGGTCAGCACGCCGACCTTGCGGCTGCCAGCCGTCGGCGCCAGTTGGCCCAGCACGATTCTAAGCAGGCTGGTTTTGCCAAGGCCGTTGCGTCCGCAGATGCCGATCCGCATGCCGGCCTCGAACTTGAAATCGAATCCTTCGATCAACCCGTTGCCGCCCAACTCGAGCCCGACGTTGATCAGGTCCACCACGCGATTGGCCAACTGGCCCGGCGGCGGGATGATCAGGTCCATCGACAGCTCCTTGTCGGGGGGCTGGGTATTTTTGATTGAGTGAAATTTCTCCACCCGAAACTTGGCCTTGGTCGTGCGCGCCTTGGGGCCGCGGCGAATCCAGTCCAGCTCACGCCGAAGGAAACGCTTCCGCTTCAGCTCGAGCGCCTGTTCGTTTTCCATCCGCGCAAGGTTGGATTCGAGGTAGTCGGAATAGTTGCCCTTGTGAGTGAAAAACCGGCCGGCCTGCAGCTCGACGATGTGGTTGCAGGTTTCGTCGAGGAAATACCGGTCGTGCGTGGCGACAAGAAATGCCCCGCGAAATTTTTTCAGGTACGCCGCCATCCACTCGATCGAGTCGGTGTCGAGATGGTTGGTCGGTTCGTCCAGGATCAGCAAATCGGGATTGGAAACGATCGCGCGGCAAAGTTCGACTCGCCGTTTTTCGCCGCCTGACAGCGTACCCATCAACCGATCCGTGTCGGGAGTGTTCAGGTGTGTCATCGCCGTTTTGATGCGCGTCTCGATGTGCCACGCGTCAGCGGCGGCGATTTGTTGTTCCAGCTCGGTTTGCCGGTTCGAGTCGGCGGACAGTGACTCGTATTCGTCGAGCAACTTGTGTTGGTGGATCGCGCCTTCGCGGATCGCATCGATCACAGAGACCTCGGCCGGCGTGTCACTATCCTGCGGCAGAAAACCCACCACCAAGCCGCTGCGCCGTGTGATTTCGCCGTCATCTGGCTGAGTCCAGCCGGCCAGGATTTTCAGAAACGTTGACTTGCCACTGCCGTTGCGCCCGACCATCCCCAGGTGATCCCCGTCGCGAATCGTCAACGACGCGGCCTTGAGCACTTCGTGGTCGTTGAACCGAACCTTGAGGTCGGCGGCGTCGAGCAACGTGATGTGCGGTACTTGGGACATGGCGGTCAGTCAGTGGCGCTTGGCCAAGCGGAGAGTGGCGGATCAAATCCCGTTCCAGCTGGGCGGCACCTTGGCAAGTTTCAGCGACTCGTTGTTTTGCTGAAAATAACCGGCGGCCCATTCACTCGCGAAGAGCAGCACCGGGTTGCGATCCGAATCCCAAGCGAAGCGCGAGCCGGTTGGTGGCGAGAGCTGGTCCATCTCCTCTTCGGTGAACCCTGTTGGCAGCCAGCGCACCACCGACCACGGAGCCGTTTCGAGCCGTGAGACGGCATTGTACTCGCTCTCGAGCCGGAACTGCACCACGTCAAACTGCAACGGCCCCACCGCCGCCAGCACCGGCGCCGTGACGGCGCTGCCCCTGAGGCTCAGGCATTGGATCGCGCCTTCCTGCAGCAACTGGTTCAGCCCCCGCCGAAACTGCTTGAATTTGCCGGTGTCCGTGTTGTGCAGGTACGAGAAACTCTCCGGAGTGAATCGCGGGATTTCGTGAAAGTTCGTTTCCTTTCTCGTGCTCAACGTATCGCCAATTCCAAAATCCGAATGGCCAACCAGGCCGATGATGTCGCCGGCGAACGCCTCGTTGACCGTCTCGCGTTCCCTGCCGAACAACCGGTGCGAACTGGCCAGGCGCACCTTCTTGCCTGTCCGTGAATGGTACACCATCATGTCACGTTCAAATTTGCCTGAGCAGATGCGAATGTACGCAATGCGATCGCGGTGCTTCGGATCCATGTTTGCCTGAATCTTGAAAATGAAGCCGGAGAACTCCTCGTCGCTTGGCTTGATTAGCTCGCCGTTGGTCTCACGCCCCTGCGGGGGCGGTGCGTGCTGCAGGAATCCCTTGAGGATCAGTTCGACGCCGAAATTGTTCATCGCGCTGCCGAAGAACACCGGCGTCGTCCGTCCGGCGAGAATCTCGTCACGGTCAAACTCCGCGCCGGCCAACTCCAGCATCTCCAGTTCCTCGGTGATCTTGGCCAGGACCTCCCCCGATACCCGCTCTTTCACAAAGCCGTCCGTGATGTCACCGACCTTGACCGGCGCCATGTACGCGCCGCCGGTCGTGCGCTCGAACAAATGCACCTGCTTGGCCAAGCGCTCGAACACACCCTTGAAATCCGCGCCGTCGCCGATCGGCCAGTTCACCGGGAACGCCTTCAGATGGAGTACGCTCTCGATTTCGTCCAGCAACTCGATCGGTCCCTTCGACGGTCGATCGCATTTGTTGATGAATGTGAAGATCGGCACACCGCGTTGGCGGCAAACTTCGAACAACTTCTGCGTTTGCGCCTCGATGCCCTTGGCGGCGTCGAGCACCATCACCACCGCATCGACAGCTGTAAGCACGCGATACGTGTCCTCGGAGAAATCCTTGTGCCCCGGGGTGTCGAGCAGGTTGATCTGATACCCCTGATAATCGAACTGCAGCACAGTCGAACTGACCGAGATGCCCCGCTTGCGCTCCAGTTCCATCCAGTCTGACGTCGTTGCCCGCTGGTTTTTACGCGAACGCACCGATCCGGCCAACTGCACCGCCCCGCCGTAGAGGAGCATCTTCTCGGTGAGGGTGGTCTTGCCGGCGTCCGGATGGGAAATGATGGCGAAGGTTCGCCGTCGGCTGATTTCGTTCTGCATGGTCAGAAAACCAAAAGGGCGCGGACTGTACCAAAAGCCGAAAGGGCAACAAGAACAATGCTGAAACAAATAGTACAAAACCTGAAGAAAAAAAGGAATAGTCAGTCATTAAATAGTATTATAATGTATTTTATTGACATAACATCTAATTCAACATTCCTTTTCCGCAGTTGAATGATGATTGAAGTGGACGATTTCAAGGCGTTCGACGCCCATGAAGTGGCCGGGATGCTCTGCCTTAAATACCGGACGGTGACGCGTTACATCCAAGCCGGTAAAATCCGTGCCCGAAAGATAGGCAAAAAGTATTTCGTCACCGAGCAGGATGTCAAAGCCTTCATCCTGGCCCAGAAAACCAACGTTGAATCAGCCGAAACTGACCTTTACAGCGGGGCAATTCGGGAAGATTAACGTTAAAGTTACTCTTTTGCCGTATTGTCCTCGATCCAAGCGAGGTATTTCTGGTTGCCGGCGGTCAGGGGGAGGGCGACGAATTCCGGGGTGTCGTAGGGGTGGATTTCCAGGATGGCCCGCTCCAGCTTGGGCAGCAATGCCTGCCGTGTCTTGAAAATGACCAGCACTTCGTCGCTGCTTTCGAGTTTACCCTCCCACCAGTAGTGCGATTCGACCGCCGGGACGATGTTGGCGCAGGCCGCGAGCTTGGCCTCCAGCCCGGCCTTGGCCAAGCGGCGGGCCAGGGCCATGTCCGGTGCGGTGACCATTACGACGGCAAAGTCATCCGGTATGCTCATGCGCCCCAGCTAACTTGGCCAAGCGCAGAAGGTCAATTTCCTTGACCGGCCAGGCGCTTGGGCAAACTCTGCCGCCGTTCAACGATCATGAAACTTCTTACCTGTCTATTTGCATGTTCGGTGGCGTTTGGCCAAGCGGTGGCGGAGGAGAACTGGCCGGCGTTTCGCGGGCCGAAAGCGCTTGGCGTGTCCGACAACCCCAGCCTCCCGCTCGAGTGGAGCGACAAGAAAAACGTCGAGTGGAAAGTCGCCGTGCCGGGGCTGGGCTGGTCGAACCCGGTGGTTCACAGTGGGCGCATTTACCTGACCACGGCGGTCAGCGACGGCGAGATCGAGAAGCGCAAACCGGGCCTCTACTTTGGCGGTGACCGGAAGGAGCCGATCAAGCACATGCACCAATTTCTGGTGTTGTGCCTTGAGTTGAAGACCGGCGACTTTCTTTGGCAGAAGGAAGTGCTCGCGATTCGGCCGCTGACGCCGATTCACGTCAAGAACAGTTACGCCGCCGAGACACCGGTGACGGATGGCGATCGGGTGTACGCCTACTTCGGCAGCCATGGACTCTACTGCCTCGACAAAACCGGCAAGGTGCTATGGAAGAAAATGTTCAAGCCGTACAAAATGCGCAACGGCTGGGGCACCGCCGCGTCGCCGGTTCTCGATGAGGGCAAGTTGATCATCGTGAATGACAACATGGAGGACAGTTGGGCGGCCGCGTACGACAAGGTCACCGGCAGGGAGTTGTGGAAAACCAAGCGCGACGAGCCGAGCAACTGGTCCACGCCCTACGTGTGGCATCACGATGGGATTAAGGAACTGGTGTTGACCGGTCGGAATCGCACGCGCTCATACGACCTGTCTGGCAAGGAATTATGGAATCTCAAATGGAAGACACGCACGTCGATCGTGATCCCGACGCCGTTTGAAGCACACGGACTGCTCTATGTTGCCTCCGGTTACGTGGGCGATCGCGAGAAACACGTCTACGCCATTCGCCCCGGGGCCAGGGGCGACATCTCGCTCAAGTCTGGCGAACAAAGCAACAAGTACATCGCGTGGTACGACAAGCGTGCCGCTCCATACAATCCGTCGACACTTGTTTATGGAGATGAATTTTACACGCTGTTCGACTTTGGTTTCCTTGCCTGCCGCGATGCCCGGACCGGCAAGCTTCACTTCGACAAGGAACGGATTAACGCGGACAAGCCGACCGGCTTCACCGCATCGCCCTGGGCGTATCGCGGCCATGTCTTTGCGTTGAGCGAAGCCGGTGACACGTACGTTTTTGCAGCTGGCAAAAAGTACGAATTGGTTCGCGTGAACTCAACAGGCGGCATGAGCATGGCCAACCCGGCCTTGGCCGGCGACCGGCTGCTCATCCGCAATCAAACCCATCTCTTCAGCATCCGGGATAAGAGATAGCGCTTGGCCAAGCGCTTGGTTTGATCCAGACAGCGAGTTAGCCAAGTTGGTTGACTGGAGGGGGTTGGAGGGATAGTTTGCTGGGTTCTTACCCGATCCGATGAAAGCCACCTTCCATCCCAATAATCCCTTTCTACTTAAGTTTTTCACGGTTTTGCCGATGTACGTTGCGGTGGAATGTCAGCGATTTGGGCGGTTTTATGGGATCGTATTGGCAAGGGGATCAGGCGTCTTGATTGTAGTTGGCTTGTTCGCTTCATGTTCCGCTGCCAAGGGCATCGAGCTTGAGCGAACGGTGGACTTCACAACCATGGTTGCCCATTGGGCTAACTATGCGCACGAGGATTATTTGCCCTTTGTGCGGGAGACCCGGCCGGAGTTGGTTCAGGTGGGTTTTTACGGCGCGCACTACTGGAGTCTGGCGCATACGAAACACGGCGCCGGGTACCCGGCGCATTTCCCGAAAATAGGCCTCAAGCAAAACCGCGACTGGCTCAAGCTGCTCAATCGCGATCTGCATCAACTCGACTCAACGGTGGTCGGTCATTTCAACATCGAGTTTCTGGTGGGAGATCCCGAAAGCGCCGAGGGGCCGCGCGGTTTTTTCAAGTTCTACCGCGATTTGTGGGAGGAAAAACTCCTCGGCCCGAGGCCGGTCGATGACCCACTGCAACTTCTGCAGAAAAATGCCGACGGCACACCAATCCAAAACAACAGCTACTCCATTGGTGGCATGAAGGAGTACTGGGCCTGCCTCAACAACCCCCATTGGCGTGCGGTGCTCAAGGCCTGGGTTCGTCATGGCATCACCCAGGGACTGGACGGTTTTGTGGTCAACTATTTTTACAGGCACAACTGCCTTTGTGAGCATTGTCAGACGGCATTTCGAAACTATCTGGGCAAGCGTTTCACTGCAGCCGAGCTGAAGGGAAAGTTCAGGATCGACAACCTTGCCTCGCATGGGTTCACCGAGATTGGCTCGTGGCATGACCCGGCCAATAGCACACTTTTCAAGCGCGAGCAGTTGCGCTTCTCGCAGATAGCCACCAAGGATTGCTTCGACGAGGTGTTCGTAAGACATGGCCGCTCGCTCAAGCCCGGCCTGATCGTCGGCCAGTGGAACCACCTCGGCAATTTTAACCAGATCAGCGGCGACGAGCGCTGCCTGCTGCCGGCCGAGTTTTGGGCGAAGGACGAGGACTATCTTTGGTACAGCACCGGCGGCTCGGCAAACTACACCGACTTGAAAAATAATCACCTCGGAGAAGGTACACTGCAGGCGCGCTATATCCGGGGCGCATCGGGTGGCAAGCCCTTCACATTGGGGAAATATGAAAACACGCGGGTGCGGGTGTCCATCGCCGAGTTGGCTGCCAATGGCGGCGTGCCCATGGGGTTTTACACCCGTTTCACCGACCCCGGGGCGCGAAGGGTCATCACGCAATATTACCGGTTCATACGCAACAACGCCGCTGTCTATCGCCACAACATCCCGCACGCGGAAGCTGTTCTGCTGTATCCCCGCAAGGCTGTGCACGCCGGTGACATCAGGCCTGTCGAGACGTTTCGCCAGACTGGCCGCGCGTTGCTTGACCGGCATGTGCTATTCGACATTCTCCCCGATGATCTTGCCACGCCCGAGCGCTTGAACGCATACGAAAAGGTCTACCGCCCGGGCGACACAACGGCGGAAGGACAGGCTAAATTCTCCGCGCCGGTGACGGTCCGCGTCTCAGCCAGCCGCCCCGCTGCAGGCGGTGCTTTGCACCTGCATTTTGTCAACTACAACCGAACCGAGCCCTCACAGCCCAAAAGCCCCGGCGGCGGCATTCAGGATGAAAAACCGATCGCCGTTGCTGGTGTGCGATGTGCCGTGCCCATCCCCGCCGGCAAGAAACTAAAGGGTGTTCGTTTTCTCACACCGGAAAAGGAGCACCCTCTCGAGGTCGTCAGCGATATCCGCAAAAAAGGTGTGGTTCATTTCACCGTGCCGAAGTTTCTCGTGTACGCCGTCGTTGAGTTGATGTTCCAGCCTGATTCTCGCGCCGCTCCCTGAGTGAATCAGGGAAAGCGAAGCTTGGCCAAGCGCAAAAATGAACTACCGAATATTTTAGTTTTTCTTCTTGCCGCCGGTTTTCTTCTTGCCCTTTGGCTTGCCGACCTTCTCCCAAGTGGGCGCGTTGGGCGTGGGCGGCAATATCTCGATCGTCACGTCCTTGACCTGAACCAGCGTCTTGCCGTTACCGTGAACCTGGAGGCCGATCTGCCCGTCCTGCGGGATGTTCGGCTCGGCCTCCGTGTAGTCGAGGGCGGCCACGCCGTTGATCCACGAGCGAATGCGCGTGCCCTCGGCGCGGATGCGGTAGTCGTTCCAGCCGTCCTCCTTGACGGCGCGGTTGACCGCGTCCGCGTCGGCGGACTCGCCAATCACTTTTCGGCGGCGTGACTCGTCGTATAGTTTCCCCCACCAGCCCCTGCCGGCGTCCACCTGGTAACCGATCATTTCGTGGCTGTCGGGCACCCGCACGCTGCGAATCTGGATGCCGGAATTGACGAAGCCCTCTGTCCCCGTGATGCGGATCTTCAGCCGCAAATCGAAATTGTGAAACGACCGTTTCGTGGCGATGAAGGAATTGTGCGGAACTTTCTGCGTCAGCGATCCGGCGGTGATGACACCGCCCTCCACTCGCCACAAGTTGTGCTCGTCCTTGAGCACCTCCCATCCCGCAAGGGATTTGCCGTCGAATAGCGGCTTCTTTGTGTCCTGCGCGTTCGCGTTTGGGGCAACAAGCAGCCCCAAGGCAACGCCGCCGATTATAGTGATCAGTAGTTTTTTCATTTTTCGAAGAGGCGGGCGATGGGCTTGCCGGCTTTTGGGTTTTGTTCGCTGTAGTCCAGCCCCATAAAACGGCAGAGGGTGGCGGCGATTTGATCCATCACAATCGGCTTGCCGCCGGCCCACTCGCCGCGCAGCGGACTGTCCGGGCTGATGACCGCCAGCCAGGTGTTCTTGGCGTCCCTGATTTGCGCGTTGTGGCTGTGCCAGTTGAGCGCAATGTCGCCCCGACCGTGGTCGGTGGTGATCAGCAGGGTGGTCTTGTCCCTGTATTGCGGATTGTCCTGCAGCCAGTTCCAAAGCTCGTTGAAAAAGGAATCGAACCGGGCAATGGCGGCGAGCACGCGGTCGTACCGTTTTTCGTGCGCCCAGTCGTCAGTCTCGCCGAGGCTGAGATAAAAAACGCGCGGCCGGTGGGTCTTGAGGTGCGCCATGGCAAACCGGAAGGTGATCTCGTCGTGCCGCACGGTGTCCCACGGCGTGAGCATCTCGAACTGCAGTCGACTCATGGACTGGATGGCCGGGTCCGGGTGCGCGTAGGCCTCATACCCGGCGTTGGTAAACACCGCGCCGGCCTCGTGCTGCACCGCCACCCCGATCACGTCCCACGAGGCGAACGCGGCGACCTGTTTTTGCGGCAGGCCAAGTTTGCGACGCAGAAACTCGAGCACGGTGTGGTTGGGGTTCAGGACCTTGTCGTTGCTGGTGATGAGGTCGTCCCTCGCTTGGCCGGTGAGGATTTCGGAATAGCCGGGATAGGAAAAATGCAACCGGTTTGCTAGGCGAACCACGCTTCCCTTTTGCGGGTTGCCTGCGACTGAGCCGTGGCGCTGCATCCATTCGCCCCAGAAAAACGGCATGAGTTTTTCGCGCCGTTCCTTCGGCGTGTCGGCCCAAAAGCGCTTGTAGGTTTTGGTGTCCTCCGGTTTGCCGTCCTTGATCGTTGCCTTGAGAATCTCGAGGTCGAGCCCGCCGAACAGTTCCTGGTACCGCACACCGTCGAGCGTGATGAGGATCAGGTTTTCCGTCTTGCGCTCGGCGGCCAGGCCGCAGTTGAGTAACAGCATCGCGGTGGTCAGGATGGCCAGGCGCTTGGCCAAGTGGGGGAGTGGGTTTTTTGTCATGTTGATATTTCAGAGTCGTTTCACATAGACATAGTACGCGCCGCAGATGGAGTTGGCTCGACC
>QOAX01000037.1 GCA_003972865.1 Verrucomicrobiota bacterium
GCCTTCTTCAACAACATCGACGAGGCCGGCCTTGGGCCGAACAACGGCAACAGCCCGCCGTTCATCGAGGTGCCGAAGAGCTGGCCGATTTTGTCGGCGGAGGAGGCCAAGTTCGTGGTGCCCGCGCCGATGAAAATCAAGGTGGTGCAAACCTCCGTGCCGCGTCCGCAGCCGGGCGCGACCAACACCGTGATGGTGCTGCACGAACTGGCCAAGCCACGCGACACGTATCGACTCGAGCGCGGCCTGTATGACCAACCGGACAAGTCAGAGCGGCTCCATCCGGCCACGCCACCGGTGCTCGGCCCGTGGAAAGATCAATGGCCACGCAACCGCCTTGGCCTCGCGCGGTGGCTGGTCGATCCGGCGCATCCACTCACCGCGCGCGTGACGGTGAACCGCCTGTGGCAGCGTTACTTTGGGCTCGGCCTCGTGAAAACGAGTGAGAACTTCGGCGTGCAGGGTGAGTTGCCGAGCCATCCGGCGCTGCTCGACTGGCTGGCCACCGAGCTCGTGCGGCGCGACTGGAACCTCAAGGCGATGCACCGGCTCATCGTCACCAGCGCCACCTACCGGCAGTCGAGCCGAATCATAAATCCCGACGACCCGGAAAACCGCCTGCTCGCCCGTGGCCCGCGCAAGCGTCTCACGCCATATGCCATTCGCGACGCGGCGCTGTTCACCAGCGATTTGCTGAATGGAAAAATCGGCGGGCGATCGGTGAAGCCGTACATGCCGCCGGGCATTTGGCGCAGTATCTCCAACGCGAGCTACAAGCAGGACAAGGGCGATAAGCTTTACCGGCGCGGCATGTACACCTACTGGCGCCGGACGGTGCCGCCGCCCACGATGATGACTTTCAACGCCGCCGCGCGCGAAATTTGCATCGTGCGAAACGATCACACCACCACACCGCTGCAGGCGTTGACGATGATGAACAACAAAACCTTCGTGGAGGCGGCGCGGTTCCTCGGCGAACGGATGATGAAACCCAGGGACCAACGTCCGCGCCAGCGCGTGGCGGAGGCGTTCCGGCGCGTGACCAGCCGCGCGCCGAGCAAGGCGGAACTCGATTTGTTGATGAAGGATTTCCGGTTTTACCAAAAGGATTTCCGGAAGAACGCGAAGGCAGCCAGCCAACTTTTGTCCGTGGGCGAACGGCTGCGCGACCCGGGGCTGCCCGCCGCCCAACTGGCCGCCTACTCGCTGGTGGCCAACACCATCCTAAACCTCGACGAAGCCATCATGCAAAACTGACATGAATCCGCTGGCCGAACTCCACATGCAACAAACCCGGCGCGCCTTCCTCGAACGCAGCACGCTGGGCTTGGGCGGCATCGCGCTTGGGTCGCTGCTCAATGCCCGGGCGGCCAGGCGCAACGCGATCGGCGGCTTGGCCGGCTTGCCGCATTTTGCGCCCAAGGCCACGCGGGTGATTTATCTGTTCCAGTCCGGCGGCCCGTCGCAGATGGATCTATTCGACTACAAGCCCCACTTGGCCAAGCGCTTCGGAGAGGAGGTGCCCGAATCCATTTACCCGGCCGAGCGCAAGACCACGATGACCTCCGGCCAGAAATCGTTCCCCTGCGCCCCGAGTACGCTCAAGTTCACCCGCCACGGCCAGGCCGGCACTTGGCTGAGCGAGCCGCTGCACCACCTGGCCCATGTCATCGACGACGTGTGCGTGATCAAGAGCATGCACACCGAGGCCATCAACCATGACCCGGCTGCGATGCTGTTCCAGACCGGCTCGGTGATCCCCGGCCGGCCGAGCATGGGCTCGTGGGTGAGCTACGGGCTCGGCAGCGGGAACGCCAACCTGCCCGCCTTCGTGGCACTGACCTCCAACGGCCGGGCCAAGGCCGGCCAACCTCTTTACGACCGGCTGTGGGGCGCGGGCTTCTTACCGGGGCGATTCCAGGGCGTGAAATTCCGCGGCCAAGGCGATCCGATTCTCGACCTTTACAATCCCGCCGGCGTCACGCGCGCCCAACGCCGCCGTATGCTCGATGCGCTCGGCAAACTCAACCGCGGCGAGGCCAGACGCTTCAACGATCCGGCCATCGCCACGCGCATCGCGCAGTATGAGCTGGCGTTCCGCATGCAGATGAGCGTGCCGGAACTGATCGACGTCCAGCACGAGCCGCGACACATCCTCGAGCAATACGGCCCCGACGCCACGAAGGTCGGCAAATACGCCTACAACTGCCTGCTCGCCCGGCGCCTGGCCGAGCGTGGCGTGCGCTTCATACAGCTTTACCATCGCGGCTGGGACGCTCACAACAACGCCCCCAAACAGGTGCCGGCCCAGTGCCGCGACACCGACCAGCCCACCGCCGCGCTGCTGCTCGACCTCAAGCAACGCGGCATGCTCGATGACACGCTCGTGGTGTGGGGCGGCGAGTTTGGCCGCACGGTTTACTGCCAGGGCAAACTGACCCGGGAGGTTTACGGGCGCGACCATCACCCGAACTGCTTCACCTACTGGATGGCCGGCGGCGGTGTGCGCGGCGGCATGACTTACGGCGAGACGGACGACTACAGCGTGAACGTCACCGAGAACCCGGTGCACGTGCACGACCTGCAGGCCACAATCCTGCACCAGTTCGGCATCGACCACGAGCGCCTCACCTACCGCTACCAGGGCCGCTACTTCCGCCTCACCGACGTCCACGGCAAGGTGGTGAAAGCCGTGTTGAGTTGATGCTGGATTGCATTGCAGGAAAATGAGCCGAATCACCCCCTCTCTATTCGTAGTCGTCTTATCAGCCGTCGCCGTTGCGGCGATGGCCAAGCACAATATTCTCTTCATCGCGGTGGATGATTTGCGGCCGTCGATCGGTTGCTATGGGGACAGGCACGCCATCACCCCGAACCTCGACCGCTTGGCCAAGCGCGGGGTGCGGTTTGCCCAAGCGCATTGCCAGGTGGCCGTCTGCAATCCCTCGCGAGCGAGTCTGATGACCGGGCTGCGGCCGGACACACTGGGAGTGTGGACGTTGCCGATTCATTTCCGCGAGGCCAAGCCGAACGCGGTGACGCTGCCGCAGTGGTTGCGCAAACACGGCTACACGGCAGTGGGCCACGGGAAGATTTATCACAATCCGACGCCCGACCCGCAGTCGTGGAGCGAGCCAATCCGGCCCGTTCAATCGCAGCGGGGTTATGCGAAAGGCTGGCAGGCGCGCATCCGCGAGGTGCAGGCCAAGCTGCCCGCGAACGACTGGCGAAAAAACAACCTCCGCGGCCCGGCCACTGCCGCGCCGGTAATTGACGACCACAAACTGGTCGACGGCGCACGTACGAACCTGGCAATCGAAGACCTCCGGCGGCTTGGCCAAGGGGAGAAACCGTTCTTCCTCGCGCTGGGCTTCATCCGGCCGCACTTGGCCTGGATTTCGCCAAAAAAATACTGGGAGCTTTACGACCCGAAAACGCTCCCGGTCATCACCAACGGCGAAGTGACACCGAACACGCCGCCGTACGCACTCTCCACCAGCTATGAGTTGACGCACTACATGGATCTCATCGACTTCCCGAAGCCGTGGGCCCAGCAACGCGTCTCCGACGCAGTGGCGCGCCGCCTCATGCATGCCTACTACGCAAGCGTGTCTTTTGTGGACGCGCAGATTGGCCGACTGCTGAAAACACTGGACGAGGAGGGCCTAGCCGACAACACCCTTATCGTGCTGTGGAGTGACCACGGCTGGAAGCTCGGCGAACACAACGGCTGGGGCAAGATGAGCAATTACGAAATCGACACGCGTGTGCCGTTCATTATCGCCACGCCCGGGATGAAGTCCGCCGGCCAATCAACCGACACGCCGGTGGAGTTGCTGGATATTTTCCCGACACTCTGCGACCTGACGGGCATCAGCACGCCGGACTTTGTTCAAGGCACGAGCTTGATGCCGCTGCTGAAAAATCCATCGGCAACACCCAACCGCGTGGCGCACAGCCAATACTACCGCAAACACGACGGCGCCGAGTACATGGGCTACGCCATGCGCACGTCCACGCACCGGTTTGTGGAATGGCGCGAGTTCGGCACCGGCAAGGTGACCGCGCGCGAGCTATACGACCACCGCGAGAATCATTCCGAGACGGTAAACCTCATTGACGACGCGCCGGAGAAACTGGTGCAGTCGCTCACTGCGCGCCTGTTGAAAACTCATCCGAGACGTGCGCTGCAAATGGTGCCCGCCGTGCATTCCAACCCCAACCGCGGCCGCCAGCCCGCGCCGCTGGTGTTGTCTAACAAGACAAATACGGAAATCAGGGTGTACGCCATCAATCCCCGCGGCCATCGCAGCCGCCGCCCGCACGTCGTGAAGCCGGACGCCACGACAAAAATTAACGCAAGAATCGGCGGGGTGTTCGTTGTCGAAAGCCGGGACGGTACAATTCACGAGATTCATTCCCCATCTTTCCCAAGCCGAACCATCAACATCAAAAGAGAATGAACCGAATTAACGCTCTGGCCATTGCCATGGCAGTCCTCACCGGCGCTGTTGCCGCCAAGACCAAACCGAACGTCATCGTCATTCTTGGCGACGACATGGGGATTGACTCGGTATCGGCGTTCAACCCGAAGATGGGACTCGAGACACCGGCCATCGATCGCTTGGCCAACGAGGGCATTAGCTTCATGGACGCCCACTCGACGTCCGGCGTTTGCTCACCCACGCGGTACGGACTGCTGACCGGGCGCTACAATTGGCGCAGCCGGCTCAAGCGCGGGATCGTGGGGCGATGGGAACGTCCACTGATCGCCGACCAACGCATCACCCTGCCGGAGATGTTTCATTCGCAGGGCTACGCCACGTGCATGATTGGCAAATGGCACCTCGGCTGGCATTGGCCGAAAAAGGGCGGCGGCGTCACCGAGAAGCTCAGCGAGATTGATTTTACCCAACCCATCAAGGGCGGGCCGAACAGCCACGGCTTCGACTACTATTACGGTGACGACGTGCCGAACTGGCCGCCGTATGCATGGCGTGAAAACGAGCGTCTCATTGGCAACCCCACCGCAAGGATGAAACAAGGCGCGATGGTCGGCGTTTCCGCCGGGCCGGCTGTGGCCGATTGGGATTTCTCAGCCGTGCTGCTCGAGTACGGAAAGCGCTGCGCGGACTACGTGCGCGGGCGCCAGAGCAAGGAGCAGCCGTTCTTCCTCTATTTCCCGATGCCCTCGCCGCACACACCGATTGCACCCGGCAAAGGTTTCAAGGGCATAACGGGTATGAGCGATTACGCCGATTTTCTAGTGGAAACCGACTGGGCCGTCGGAGAGGTTTTGAAGGCGCTGGATGACACCGGCCAAGCTGACAACACGGTCGTCATTTTTACCTGCGACAATGGCACGTCGCCCAAGGCGGACTTTGCGCAGCTCGACAAAGCCGGAGTTCATCTCAACGTCAACTGGCGCGGCTGGAAAGCCGACGCCTTCGAGGGAGGGCATCGCGTGCCGTTCATCGTGCGCTGGCCCGGGCAAATCAAGCCCGGCACGCAAAGTCGCGAGACCATCGCTCTCACCGACATCATGGCCACCTGCGCCGGCATTATTGGCGCTGAATTGCCCGCCAATACCGCCGAGGACAGCGTAAGCCTGCTGCCCGTGTTGCGCGGAGAAAAGGTGGAGAAGCCGCTGCATGACATCGTGATCCATCACTCCGGCAGCGGCCACTTCGCCATCCGCAAGGGCCGATGGAAACTGCTGCTCTGCCGCGGCTCCGGCGGCTGGAGTCCCCCGCGCGAGGCCGAAGCCGCGAAGAAAAAACTGCCGATGCTCCAGCTCTATGACCTCGCCGGTGACCCCAAGGAAACCAAGAACCTCCACACCCAATACCCGGACAAGGTGAAGGAACTGGTCAGCGACCTGGCCAAGGCGTTCCGCAACGGCCGCACCACCCCCGGCCCGCGACAAAAAAACCAAGGCTGGCCCAACACCATCTCGCGCCCCATCCTCGAGAAATTCCCCGAACTGACCGATCCCAGGATCAAGTCGTAATCATCAAGGGTCACAGAGCGGCCCGGACTCAAAAAATCAATTCAGCAGATAGGCCACGAGATCGAGGATTTGTTGCTCGGTCAGCGTGTTCACCATGCCGGGCGGCATGTTGGAGATGTCCAGTTTTTTGCGGCTGACGATCAGTGCCTTGGCCAAGCTCACCGGTGCCGACGTCGCTGACAGGCTCCGCAACCGCACCACGGCATCCGTCTCTTCCTGCGCCTGGCCAAGGTGTGTCGTGCCGTCGCTCATGGTGAACTGTTCCATCAAGTACGCCTCGTCGATGGTTCGCGACGGCTCGATAATCGACTCAAGCACTTCGGGAGGATTCATGCGCTCGGCCAAGCCGGTCAGATCCGGGCCGACACTGCCCCCGCGCCCATCAAAGCGGTGGCACTGCGCGCAGCCCGTCCTGTCAAACGCCCTCTTTCCCCCGGACAACGAACGATCGTCATCCAGCCCGCCCAACGCCGGCTCGAGGTCGGCCATCTTCCAGTTCTTCACAAAAACGGCGCTTGGCTTGAGGCCGCTGATCCAATCGCGAAACAGATCGACCGCCACGTGATCAACCGCACCCGACACCAGAGGCGGCATCTGTCCCCTGCCCCTCCGGTTCAGTCGCTGCAGTAACACCGATTGCTCCGGCACGCCCGGCGACACCAGCATGGCGTTGGCAATACCGAAGGTGTCGTGCTGCGGCCGCGACTCAATGAGGCGCATTCGGCGCCGTGAGGTGGCTAGGCCCAACTCCATCATCGAGTTGCCACCACCAGCCTCAACATGGCAAACCGCACAGTTGATGTGCAGATAGGAACGGGCTCTCTTTTCGAGATCCTCTGAAGTGTTGTATGGGTTCACCAAGTATCCTGCAGACTTGCCACTTTGTTTCGGTGGATTATTGAACAAACCAATATGGGAAAGCGTGCGCAGTTGGTTATCGGTGATGGAGCCATAATCGTGATTCCGATTCGTGTTGTGGCCGGTGAGGCCGAGCACAAAACCGGCTGCTCGACTATGACAAGCCATACAATCCGCCCGACTTGGGAAAACCCAATTCTGCCGTCGAAATCCGCCCGGTGACTTGGCATCGGCAACGCGAAATGTCGCCTTCACCCCGTCGCGGGGAATGAGTTCCGCGTCGGTCTGCGCCTCGTTCCACCTATACGAGTAGCCGACCCATTCGTTTTGCTGCCGCAACAGAACGCGCGTCTCGACGCGGAACAGCTTGGCCAAGCCGCGGTGATCCTCCTGCTCCACGGACAGCGTCTGAACCAGCGCCGTGCCGTTGGGGAAAGTCCATGGACGACTTTGGTTAAAACCGACCTGTTCCTCGCCAGGCACCGCCATCCACCGCTTGGCCAATGCGCCGTCGTTCCAGCCCGGTGCAATCACCAAGTAACCGATGACGCCCGGCCGCATCTCGTGTGTCTCGGTACTGGCAAACAAGCCTGTCTCGCTCAAGCGAGTTGGGAACGGCAGCGTCTGGCGAACCCTTGGCTGCGGCACAAACCGGTAAAAGCCGTTGCCATGATCGACGACCAGCAGGTCGCCTGAACGGGTCGTGGCAAACCCCACGATCGCCAGCGTAGTATCGGCAAACTCGCGTTGCGACACGACCTTCTCCCCGTTATGCCTGATGCCCCAGATCTTCCCGGTGTTGTAGTCGCCGTAGACGAAATGCCCGCGTAAATCCGGCCACTTGGCCCCGTGGTAAACCACCCCACCCGTGATCGAGCGCGCTTCCGAATGCGGATGCTCCGCCGTCGGCAACGTCAACGGATGCGGGCCAAGTTTGCGGTTGAGGTAAAACGGGTGACTCCCCTCGTAAACGCTCCAACCGTAGTTCTCCCCGGGACGGATCAAATGCACAGTCTCCCACAGGTCCTGCCCGTTGTTACCAGCCCAAACCTGACCAGTCACCGAGTCAACAGTCAATCGCCATGGGTTACGCAGTCCGTAGGCATACAGTTCCGGCCGCGCGTTCAGCAGATCAACGAACGGATTATCCGGCGGAACGGTGTACGGCTTTTCCTCTGAAGTATGCGCGATGTCGATGCGCAGCACGCTGCCGAGCAGGTCATCGAGCGTCTGGCCGGACAACCAGTTGTCGGAGTCGCTCGTGCCGTCGCCGGTGGAAATGTAAAGCATGCCGTCGTGGCCGAACGCGATGCCACCGCCGTCGTGCCCACGGGATGACCACTCTATGATGACATGTTCGCTCTGTAGATCGATCGACAAATCCGGCTGGCGATTGACGACAAAGCGCGAAACTCGGTTCCCCTTTCCCCCATCGAACTTGTCCGTTCTCAGGTTCGTGAAAAGGTAGATGTAACCGTTGTCCGCGTAATTCGGATCAAAACAAAACGAGTAGGCGAGACGCCCTCGCAACTCGATAAGCACCTTTCGCTCCTCCACCATCGGGTCGTCTCGAAACGAAACCAACTCGGCAGGTTTTCCATTCGACTCATGCAGCAGCGCGAACAACTGATCACTGCCCGGCTCGGGCGCGATGAACATCGGTGCGTGCCAAACTTGATTGGTGTACACCGGCTCGACCGTGTACGGCGGTGGCGTTTCCGGGGTGCCGATAAGACGCGTGTTCTGCCAAATCTCACGCTTGGCTAAGCCGAACGGTTTCTCGTCCTGCGCAATCACGCCGCCGGCCAAGCCAAGCGACAGGAAAGCGGCCACAAACACAAAACCGGCGGCAACAGTGAAGTGTAACTGGTTAAATCTGGACATTCCCGGTGGGGTAAACTAGTGGTGTCGACGGCTTCGGGCAAGCCAAGCGAACCTTGCCGGAGCAGTCGGTGATATAACTTGAAACTCAGAGGAAATCGATCTCGTATTGTCTACGTTCATGAAACACAAACCCCACTGCCCACCGTGTTTGGGCCGCATCCTTGCCACGCTATTGACCGCCTGCACCCTGCCTGCCATGGCCGAGGAGACCCCTTCCACGATCGACCCGATGGATCACGTCCGCGGCCGGCGGCTCTCCGAGCGTATGGGCCAGTTGGTCCCGTTCTCCCGCGGCATGGCCGAGGTGGGGCTGGGCTATGAGGCGGCGCGGTTGCTCAGGGCAGTCATCGCGCATTCGCCGGACGGCGACCAGGCCAGGGAAGCCACGCAAATCCTCAAGTCGTGGGGCATTGATCAACTGGAATTTACGGACACCAACGCCGCGACCATCAACCGGACGATCCGCGAGCATCTCGTTCGCAACCGACAAGCGCTGATCGACCACAAGCGGATGGAAACGCTGCTGGCCATCGGACGCACCGGGGAAGCCTCCAAGTTGATGGAAGCCGCGCTCGCCATCGAGTTGACCGGTGAGTCGAAGGAAATGCAGCAGCGCATATTGGCCGGCTTGAGCCTAAGCGCGCTGGAACTGAGGGAAGCCAGGGGCACCGACGCCATCGAGGCGCACTTGGCCAGGGGCGCGACCATCAGCCGGCTGGGCGACATGGCCGAGTTTCTCCGCAGTGCTCATCCCGACAGTGGCGATGCAATGACAGCACTTGTTAAAAAGGTTTACCCGGAGAGCGAGCGCCGCGAACAGGCCCGCAACAGCGAGAGGAACCGGTTCCGCAATTTTTTCTCCCGACGCCTGCCCGAGAACGCCCGGCCCCCAGCTCTGCGCGTGGATGATGATGGAGAGCGCGGCGGCCGCCGAGGCGGATCGTTTTCGTTCCTGGCCAGCCGGCCGGAGCGCGGCCAACGCGAGGAGGCCAGCTTGGCCAGCGCCGGGGAACTGGCTGAGATCGCCGAGGATCTCGGCGCCTACGATACCGGCATGGCCCGGGAGTTTGCGGCCCTGGCCAAGGCGGCCCAAGACACCGACTCCGATCGAAAGTTGCTCAACGACACGCTCAGCCGCTTGGCCAAGCGCGACCCCCTCCAGGCCGTGCCCAAGACCGAGGCGCCCGGTCAATTCTTCAAACCGATCCAAGGCGACGACGAAGCCTCGCCGGTCTTCAACGGCCAGCGCGTCCCGGAATACCGACTGGTTCTTTCGCCGGAAAGCATCGAGAGCCTCAAGAAGGAGCCGAAAGCCTACACCGAAGCCACGTTCATCTGCGGCGAGGTGCGGCTTGAGAATGTAGGCATCCGGCTCAAGGGGTTCATCGGCAGCTTCCGCCCGTTCGACGGACAAAGCAAAAGCGGCTTCACGGTCAAGTTCAACGCCTTCAAGAAAAGCCAACGGTTCCTTGGCCTCAAGAAGATGCAGTTGAACAACGCGGTACAGGACTCGAGCTTCATCCGAGAGCGGCTCGGCTACATGCTGTTCCGCCAAGCCGGCCTACCGGCGCCGCGAGTCGGCCATGCCACGGTCGTCGTCAACGACCAGCCGTTTGGCCTGTACGTGCAAGTCGAGGCGGCCACGGATGATTTTCTCGCCCGCTGGTTTGAGGATGCCAGCGGCGATCTCTACGAGGGCCCAACCGACATCACCAACTGGAAAAACCTCGACCTCGACAGCAATCCGGAGACGGCCAAGCGCGGCCTGCTGCTGGCTTTCTCGCGCGCCGCCGAGGAAGCGGCGGACGCCCGCGACCTCACACCGTTGCGCGAGTGGCTGGATCTGGGGCACTTTGCCCGGTTCCTGGCCATGGAAATCCTGACCGACCACTGGGACGGCTACATTTCCCCGAACAACTACCGCGTCTATCGAAACCCGGCCGACGGGAAGTTTTATTTCATCCCGCACGGCGCCGATCAGTTGTTCCGCAACAGCATCAACAGCCTGCACGGCTCGAGCCGCGGCCGCAGCGTGGTGACCGAGGCGTTCCGCTCCAGCGAGGAGGGCCGCCAGTTGATCGAGGAAGCGATGCGCTACCTGCTTGCCACGGTATGGAACCCGGCCCGACTGGAGGAACAGGCCCGGCAGGATTACGAGCGCCTTCACCCCCACATCGTCGCCGATCCCAAGCGGCCTTTCGACCTGATGGAGGTGGAGGACCGGGTGAAGGACACGCTCGGGTACTTCCGGAAAGCCGAGCGCATGAAACGCTGGCAGCTCCTTGCCCTGGAGGATCCCGACCTGCAGGATCGAATGTCACGGATGTCCAGCCGGT
This sequence comes from Verrucomicrobiota bacterium, assembly GCA_003972865.1. GTDB lineage: Bacteria > Verrucomicrobiota > Verrucomicrobiia > Limisphaerales > UBA1096 > UBA1096. The sequence goes on from QOAX01000037.1 coordinate 11,089, forward strand.
CGCGCTGGGGCAGCAGCAGAGGGCGCCGCTAAAACACCACCCAGCAGAGAAGCGCTGTCACCGCGATGAGGATCGCTGAGGCGATGACGCGGTCCCTGGTGGGGAAGTCGAGGTTGAGTTCGGCCGTCCACGGCTTGGGGTGGTTGCGTTTGGCTTGGCCCAGTCCAGCGTCGGTGGCCAACGGCAACTCGCGGAGGTTGGGATCATCGTACGATTCTTCCTCCGTCTCTTCCGGCGGAGTGAAAGTCAGCGGCTCGGCTGTCTTGTGCGCCAGTTCACCAACCTCCATGGTCAGCGCCTCGCCCGGCTCGGCGGCCTTGACCTTGAGGCTGGCCGTCTTGGCGACGGCCTTGCCAGCCACCGCCTCATCGTCATCTTCGATTTCCGAGTGAGCGGCGGAGAAACCGACCGACTCGGGCTTGCCCGGTTTTATGGATTCGCCACTCTTCCGCCTCTCTTCCGGCGGAGGTTGTGCCAGCTCGATCTCCCCAAAGCGTTCCCCCTGAATGGCGATCAACTGCTTGAGCTTGGCCAACTCGAGCACGGCAAGAAACGTCGTGATGACCTCGAGCCGGCTCCCGTCCGACTCGAACAACTCAACGAACCGAATGGTTTCACGCTCCGCAAGGATTCCCCGGATGAGGACAATCTTATCCGTAATAGTCCATTGGTCGGCGATGATCTCCCCTGTTGTGTCAGTGCGTTGTTTTTCGGTTTCGTCGAACCGCTTGAGCACCTGGTTCACGGCGCCGATGAGGTCGAAAATGCAAGCCTCTCTTGCCACTTGCGGCGGCAGTGGCAGCACTTTCGGCTTGGCCCCCTGCCGCTCGAAACTCTGCTCCCGCTCCCACTCCATCCGTCGGAAGTCGTCGGCTGCATCCTTGAATTTCCTGTACTCGACGAGTTGGCGGATCAGGTCCCAGCGCGGGTCCTCCTCCTCGTCCTCCTCGGAGAGCACCTGCTGGTCAACTGGGAGCAGTTCCTTGCTCTTCATGTACATGAGCGTGGAGGCCATGACGATGAATTCCCCGGCGAGGTTGAGGTCGAACCGCTTCATCAGGTCGATGTACTCGCAGAACTGGTCGGCCAGCCTGACCATGTCCACCTCGTAGATATCGACCTCTTCCTTACGGACAAGGTGCAGGAGCAAATCTAGCGGCCCCTCGAACACTTCGAACTGGTATCGCAACTCGCTCATTGGCCTGCCGGGAGGGTTTTCAGCACGGGAACAACTTGATGGACGACCCGCAGCTTCCAATCGGCGAACGCCTCGCCGGTGGTCAGCACACCGTACGTGTCGAACTTGTAACTGTTGCCACGGCCGTAGTAGCTGTCCGGAGCGACGTTGAATGTCCACACGGAGCCGTCCTTCAGCGGTCGCTCGGCGCTGTACTCCAGTTTGCACTCACTGCGAAGCGTCGCCGCCGTGACGTTGGCCTTGGCCAAGCTATCGTGTTCGTGCCAATGGCGAAACAGCCCGTTGCCGGCGACCAGACGGCGCATCATCGGGTTGACTGCGGACGAATGTTGGTGCGCCCGGAACACGCCGCGTACCCTGGCCGTCGCACCGGCGGAGGCGTCGAGCACGATTCGCGTGCCAGCCTTGCCGTACACGAACCCCCGGCCGTCCATGTAGCCGAGCCCCGGTTCGCTGGCGAACACGGTGAAGTCGTTCCACATGAAACCGTTGATCATCGGCGACATCGGCGCGAGCGGTGTGTAGTCCCGAATCGTGGTTTTCAGGAAATCACGACGCGAGACATCGGCCGTCTTGAGCAACTCCGGGTGCCCGGCAAGGAACGCGCCTCCGGTCACTTGGCCGAGCAGTTGGTACGCCACCGCCGGCTTGGCATCGAGCAACGCGCCCGGCAGGTATCCCGGCTCCATGCCGCCGTGGTTGCACTGGAGAAAATCCGTGCCGCTACCGACGTAAATCACCACTGGAAAAAAATCGTACAGTCGCCCGATCAGCGCCGGGTTGAACAGGTTCGCGTACTTTTTTTGGCACTCGGCGAGGAATCCGTAGGTGGGAATCATCTGCACGTCCTCGTGATTGCCGCGAGCCATGAACACGCGGTCCGGGTTGGCAAGCTTAAGCCGCAGAAGCGTGTAAAGCACCTCGATGCCGTAGAAGCCCCGGTCCGTGTAGTCGCCGAGGAACACCATGTAACAGTTCGGCTTGGCCAAGCGGAAGCCGTCCAGCGTACCGGCTTGGTTGAGCGAATCGAGCGTGGCGATGAACGAGTGAATGTCGCCATGAAAATCGCCGTGAAAGATCACCTCGCTGCCGGCCGGCACCTGTAGCTTTTGGGCGAACGGCTGAAACGGAATCGGCGGCTTCAGGAAATAGGCGCGGTTGGTGTTAAAAAACTCGGCCGCCTTTGGCTTACCGCCAACCCAGTTCGCGGCGGGGTTCATCGAGCCGGTCTTGAACGACTCGAACGCCGCCCGCAACGCCGTGGCCACTTCGTCAAAGGCAGGCAGCGCAGTCTCGAGCTTGGTCGTTGCCGCTTGGCCAAGCAGCATGCGGTTGCTTGGCAGCTTGGCGCAGGCTGCCCGCCATTGGGCGAATTCGGGATACTTGACTGACCGATACGTGATCCCGTCCGCCGAGGCGGTTTGTGCCAAGCCAAACGCCAGCAACAACAGCAGCGCTAGGCCAATCGGTTTCCGGGGGTGACTTCTCCTTGGTCGCATCTTCCAGCCGGTCTCACAAAGAGTGCTCCCGCCGAGTCGCCCATACAAGGCAAAAGGAAAGCATTGCGCCGGCCCGCCGCACCGCCTAGCTTTTGCCGATCTGCTCACCATGAAAACCGGGGTATTCCAAAGAATAATCATAGGTTGGACGGCTCCCTTGGCCGTGGTAATCGGAGCGTTGAGTGCCCAGGCCGGCGACTGGCCCCAGTGGCGAGGCCCAACCTCAAACGGCCATGCAGCTAAGGGCGATCCGCTCCCCGACAAACTGGGCGATTCGCCCAAGGTCGCCTGGCGCATCAAGGTCGGTCCCGGCCATTCCGCGCCGATGACGCAGGGCGATCTGCTGGCCGTTTCTGAAGAACAGGGCGACGCCGAGGTACTGCGCCTTCTCGACAAGAGCACCGGCAAGCAGCTCTGGAAAACAGCGTACGGCCAAACCTATGGGGACGAATTCGGAGCGGGCCCGCGTTGCGCACCACTGTTCGACGGCGACCGGATTTACGTCCAGACCTGCCGGGGAAAATTAAGCTGCTTGAGCACCAGGGACGGCTCCAAGATTTGGAGTGTCGATTACCAGACGGAATTCAAGGTCAAGTGGATTAAGAACAAACAACAAAACGAGGGCGCTGCGTCGCGTCGCGGCTACAGCGGCACGCCGTTGGTCAATGATGACTACCTGATCTGCCAGGTCGGCAGCGCCCACGGAGCCGGCATCGTTTGCTTCAACAAACTGACCGGCGAGGTGATCTGGAAATCACAGAACGATCTCGCCAGCTACGCCAGCCCGTTGATGACCACCCTTGCCGGCAAAAAACAATTCGTGACCATCGCCACCGAACGACTACTCGGCATCGATCCAAAAGACGGAAGACTGCTTTGGAGCGAGCTGGTGCCGACGCGGGCGTTCCGCAACGTGCTGACTCCCATCGCAGCCGGCAACAGCGTGATCGTCGCCTCCCACTCCGAGGGCATGCTCTGCATGAGCGGCATCGGCAAAACCGGTGACGCCGTTCGCAAATGGAAGGACGCCAAGTTGAAGATCAACCTCGCCACGCCGGTCGTCGTGGGCAACAACCTTTACGGCTTCGCCGAAAAGGATCGGTTCATCTGTGTTGATACTGCCAGCGGCAGACTGAACTGGGAGGAGCGCGGCTTCGGCAAATTCTACGCCTCAACGATAACCGACGGCAAGCGACTGCTTGTGCTCGGCCAAATGGGCGAGCTGATCCTGCTCAATCCCAACCCAAGGGAATACGAGGAATTGGATAGGGTACAGGTCTGCGGCAAAACCTGGAGTTTCCCCGCCTACTCCGGCGGCCAGCTCTTCGTCCGCGACCAGAAAACCCTCCAATGCCTCCAACTCACCGGCGAATAACGTACCCGGCCAGGCGCTTGGCCGGTGTCAGACAGTGTCCGGCGTGGGGTGGATCCACGGGGTGGTGTAGGGGCGGATGAGCAGCCGGTTGGCCTCGGGGTCGTCGATGACGGTGTGGGTTTCCGCATCCCACCGCAGCGCGCGACCGCCGAGCCGCTGTGACAGGTTGGCCAGAATGCAGCTGACACTGGAGATGTGGCCCTGCTCGATGTCGGCGACCGGGCGACTGCGCTTGGCCACGGCATTGAGGAAATCGATCATGTGCACGCGCACCGCCGGGGCGACGTGCCGCTCGAGCGCCTTCTCGGTTTTGTCCTCGGGGTATTCCTCCAGTTCCATCTTGACGTCGCGATGAACCGGCTTGGCCCCGCCGCCGCGCGGGATGAAGTCGTAGCTGTTGACGCTCAGCTTCAGCGTGCCCTTGTCGCCATAGAGGAACGCCGCCCACGGGTAGTCCGGGTCGGGCGCGTGGCCCCAGGCGCGGTGCTGCCAGACGACCTGCAGGTCGCCGAAGTCGAAGCACGCGGTCTGCGTGTCGGTGGTGTTGGCCTTGGCCTGCTTGTCGACGAGAATGCCACCCTGCGACACGACGCTGCTGGGCCAGCCGAGGTCGAGCATCCAACGGACCGCGTCGAGCATGTGCACGCACATGTCGCCAACAATGCCGTTGCTGTACTCCATGAACGCCCGCCATGTGCGCGGGTGGCAAAGCTCGCTGTACGGCCGGGGCGGGGCGGGGCCGCTCCACATGTCGTAATCGAGATTCGCCGGCGGCGGGCTATCGGCCGGGTTGCTGCGGTTGCGCATGTGGTAGTAGCAGCAAACTTCCGCGTGGGCGACGTTGCCGAGGAGGCCTTTCGCGACAATCTGCTCTCGGGCCTCCATGAGGTGCGGCGTGCTGCGACGCTGCGTGCCGACCTGCACGACACGATTGTATTTTCGAGCCGCCGCAAGCATCGCCCGGCTTTCGACGACGTCGATGCTGGTCGGCTTTTGAACGTACACGTCGCACCCGGCCTGGACTGCGGCGATCATCGGCAGCGCGTGCCAGTGATCCGGTGTGGCGATGAGGACGAGGTCGAGTCTGTCTTCCTTCAGCAGCTTCCGGTAGTCGCCGTAGGTCTTGGGGCGCTTGCCGGACTTCTGCCGCTTGGCCACCATGTCGGCCGCCTCGGAGAGCATCGTGCTGTCGACGTCACACAATGCCACCACCTCGACGGGGGCAACCTGAATGAGCCGGAACAGGTCAATCTTGCCGTACCACCCGGCGCCGATCAGCGCCACGCGCTTGGTCGGGCCCTTGGAGATGTCGGCTGCAGTCGTGGCGATGGAGGAGTAAGCCAAACCAGCCGCGCTGGTTCCCAGAAAAGTTCGACGGTTCACGCGCTTGGTTTAACCACTTGGCCGCCTGAACTCAAGCTTGGCCAGGCGCCGGATTGCCCTTGGCCAGGCGGGCGGATAGGCTACCGCCCATGCGTCTGTACAGGTTGCTGTTTGTTTGCATGGGGAACATCTGCCGCTCGCCCGCCGCCGAGGCGGTGATGCGTCACCTGGTCGAGTCCGAGGGCTTGGCAGGCCGGATCGAGTGTGACTCGGCCGGGACGATCGCGTTTCACACCGGCAATCCGCCCGACCACCGCATGCATATGGCGGCGAAAAACCGCGGTATCAACACCGGCGGCCAAGCGCGCCAGATCTGCGACGATGACTACCATTCGTTCGACATGATACTGACGATGGACGACGAGAACCTGGTGAACGTCAGGAACATGGCGCCGGCCGGCGGCTACCCGGCGGAGATCCGGCCGTTTTGCGACTTCGTTTCCGGGTCCACCGCGCCCGAGGTGCCCGACCCGTACTACGGCGGGCCGCGGGGATTCGAGACGGTGCTCGACCTGCTCGAGGACGGTTGCGCCAGCCTGCTCGAACACGTTCGCAGCCAACTCGCCGATTAACCGCCGATGTGGGACGACATCGTTGAGCACATCTCCGCAGCCACCGGGGAAGCGTTGCGCCTGGCCAACGCGCGCCCGGTCGGCGGCGGGTGCATCAACGAGGCATACCGGCTCGACGGCGACGGCGGCCCGTTCTTTGCCAAACTCAATCGCGCCGACGAACTGGAGATGTTCGAGGCCGAGGCCGACGGCCTGCGCGACATTGCCGCCACCGGAACGATCCGCGTCCCCCACCCTGTTTGCCACGGCATCAGCGGGCGCCAGGCGTACCTCGTGCTCGAGTACATCGAGTTGGGCGGCGGGAGTTCGCAGTCGGAAACGGAACTTGGCCGGCGCCTGGCCAAGCTGCACGCCGTGCCGCAGCCGGGCTTTGGCTGGCGGCGCGACAACGCAATCGGCAGCACACCGCAGCCGAACCCGGCGGGTGACGACTGGGTGGCGTTCCTGCGCGAACACCGGCTTGGCTTTCAGTGCCGCCTGGCCAAGCGCAACGGCCTGCGGCTCGACGATGCGGATGAGCTGCTTGGGCAACTGGACGGTTTTTTCACCGGCTACGAGCCGAGGCCGTCGCTGCTGCACGGCGATTTGTGGAGTGGCAACATGGCGTTCGGGCCAGACGGCGAACCGGTGATTTTCGACCCGGCGACATATCGCGGCGACCGGGAGGCGGAGTTCGGGCTGGCGGAGATGTTCGGCGGCTTCGGGAGCGCCTTTTGGTCGGCATACGAGGCGGAGTGGCCGCTGGATCCCGGTTACGGCGCTCGCAAGCTCCTGTACCGCCTTTACCACACGCTGAACCACTTCAACATCTTCGGCGGCGGTTATGGCTCAGCAGCGGAAGGAATCGTCGGCCGCTTGCTTCAAGCACTATAAACACAAAAGCCCCGGCCATGCCGGCCGGGGCCTGGTGAAAAACGGTTTGATTACTCGGCAGCGGCCGGTTGCACCTCAGCCTCGGCCTCCTCGTCGGCGGCCGAGCTCGGCCCGGCGACGGTGTGCTGCTCAATGGTGTCGATTCGGTAGCGCCGGGACTCGTCCTCGAACTCGAGTTTGGCCTCCTCGCCCGGTTTTTTTCCCAAAAACGCCTGCCCCAGCGGCGTGAGGTAACTGAGGATTTGGTTGTCGGGATCGCCATCCCAAGCGCCGAGGACGATGAATGTCTCCGGCTTGTTCGTCTCGAGGTTGGTCACACCCACCTTGTTGCCGACGGTAACCTGATCGGTCGTGGCATCGGAAAAGTCGGTGGCTCTGGCGCGTGTCAAATCGAACTCCAGTTCGCCCTTGCGGGAGAGAAGCAGTTTCTGCGTTTCCTTGGCTGCCTTGAACTCGTGATTCTCGCGCAGGTCGCCAAAGCTCCGGGCAATGGCGATTTCCTTGGAGTTGGCCGGAATCTTCTCCTTGACCAGTTCCTCGTACTCGAGTTTGCGCCGCTCGAGGCTGGGCCAGGAGACGATGAGGGCGTTGTCCTCCCTGGCTTGGTCGCCGGAAATCATGGGCTGGATGGAGGGGAACTCCTTGACGATGCGGCCCAGCAACGAGCGCTTGTCCATGTCGTCAAAGCAATTGGTCGCCTGTAGGGCACGCACCAGATCCTCGACCAGTTCAATATCAGCGGAGCCGATCAGGTCGGTGATCAGTTCCTGGTCGCTGAGAATCAAATCCCCCAGCTTGCTGGTTTTGCGATCCTGAAAACGATCATTTTCAATGGCGGCCATCATGGCCCGGAACACTTCCGGGCCAAGGATGTCGGCGAAGCTGTCGGAACGGTTCTTGCCCATCCACAGCATCAGGTCGGTGCTGGCCTCGCGCTTGCTGATGAGCTTCGTCAGGTTGCCCTTGAACTTGTCGAAATGACCGGTGTCGATGAGGATTTGAACCAGTTCCCCCACCAGCCGAAGGCCGGTTTCGTTGATCAATTTCAGGTAGGTATCGACCCAAGTGTCCGGGTGGGCCTGGCGAAAAGCCTCGAGGGCGAGCTTCTGCTTGGCGGCGGAAAGGCCCTCGATCACTTCAGCCAGGTTGTCCGCTTTCTCAAAAATGTCGTCTGCGATCAGTTCCTCTTCCTGCGGCTGGACGCCGGACTGTGTGCGGATGGCGTCGCGCAGCAAGACTGCCTCGAGTGCGAGTGACGGCTTGAACGTTAGGTGATTCTTGATGGCGTCGTTCAGGATTGCCACCACCTCGTCCAGCACTGTCTCCTTGTTTTCGACATCGTCAATGCCCTTGCAAAGCTCGTTGGCCGCAGCCAGCTGCGCCTTCAATCCCTTGGCATCGCGGATGTTGCTCATCAGCTTGTCCGCCGGGGAGAGCTCCTCGGCGTGGTAGACAATCGGCTCGGTTTTCTTGACCGGCAACTGAAAGTGCCCGTCGCTCTTCATTTCCTTCTTGGCGTCGGCCCACCATTTTTTCCAGTCCTCCTCGATGACATCCGGCACCAGCGACTCCTGAATCTGTGCCACGGTGGCCTCCCCGCCGTAGCTATTGAGAACCAGCTTGATCAGCTCGAGGTGGCGCAGGGCGCCCATGCGTTTCAGCCCGGCCAAGTCGGTGGCTTTGCGCGCAAGGATATGGCTCGAGCTGAGCGGCTTGAGAATTGTTGCAGCAAACCCGAGATCCATCGAGTGTCCCGGCTTGTCCTGAAAGTCGATGGTGATCTTAGCCATCAACGTATCCACCGTGGTGATCTTTCCCGAGCCCCACGAGCGGTGGGTGCAAAAACCGGCAGCCACCAATTCCGTCAGCGGATCCGTTAACTTGGGGTCCAGTTTCCCATCCAGCACCAATCGCTTGAACTCGCTCTGGAGTTGATCGGATTGCTCTGTGGTGGTGGTTGCTTCCTCGGTCATTGTGTCGTTCATCAGGTAAAACTCGGCCTGCGCCGCCAAAGCCGGCATCGTAGCCCCGTGTCGGGTAGGAAAACAAGACAAATTGCCCTCCAATCGTTGTTGCGCTCACAACAAACTCAACGGGCTGTAGAGCCGATCCTCGCCCGCCGGCTCCGATCCGCCGCGCTCGCGCGCGCCGACAGTGGACTCTGCCGCGAACTCGTCTCCGGGTGTGTGCGATGGCGGCGACTGCTCGACTGGCTGATTGAGCGCGCCACCAACGGCCGCAAGCAGAAGCCGGCCATTCGGGAGATCCTGCGGCTTGGCCTCTACCAAATCTTCTTCCTCAACCGCATCCCCGAGCACGCCATCGTCGATGAGAGCGTGCGCCTGGCCAAATCCCAGAAATGCCTCGGCCAGGTCGGCTTCATCAACGCCATGATGCGGCGCTTCCTCCGTGAGCGGGAACAAATCACCCGCGATATCGCCGATTTGCAGGAGGAGCGCCCGGCGCTTGGCCAATCCCATCCCGACTGGCTCTTCGAGCAATGGGAACAGCGTTGGGGCCGCGAAAAAACCATCCGCCTCATGGAATGGAACAACCAGCCGGCCCCGACCTGTATCCGCGTCAACCGACTGCTTACCGACCCCAAACAATTGGCCAAGCGCTGGGAGGACGAAGGCGTCGAGACGACACCCATCGACTGCGACTGGGCCAAGCCGGACAGCCTGTTCCGCCTGCGCAAACACCCCCCGCTCGAGTCGCTCGGCAGCTTTCGTGACGGGCTGTTCTACGTGCAGGATCCCAGCACGCTGCTGTCCGTCGACCTGCTCGATCCGCGGCCGGGCCATGCCGTGCTCGACCTCTGCGCCGCGCCCGGCGGCAAGACCTGCCACATCGCTGAGCGGATGAACAATGACGGCCAACTCAGCGCCACCGACACCAGCGAATCGCGGCTCGAGATGCTTCGCGAAAATTGTGACCGAATGAAAGTCACCTGCGCCACGCTTGGCCAAGCGGACGAGATCACAGCAGGCGAGGCCAGGTTCGACCGGGTGCTCGTCGATGTCCCCTGCACCACCACCGGTGTGATGCGCCGCCGGCTCGACCTGCGCTGGCGGCTCAGCCCGGGCGAGGGCGATCTTCTCGCCGCCACACAACTCGACCTGCTTGGCCAAGCGGCCAAGCTGACGAAAGCGGACGGACGGCTCGTTTACAGCACATGCAGCATCGAACCGGAGGAGAACGGGCAACTAATCGCCCGCTTCCTCGAAGCCAACCCCGGGTGGCAACTCGCCGATGAGCGGTCGCTGCACCCGGTCGAGAGCCACACCGACGGCGCCTACGCCGCCCGCCTCACACGGAGAGCCGGCGACTAGCTAAGCCCCACGGCCAAGCGGGTTTTGGGTGAAGCGGTATTTCTCGACGGTTTGGCCTTTGATGAGGTGTTCCTGAATAATGCGCTCCAGGACTTCCGGCGTGCAGGAGTGATACCAGGTGCCCTCCGGGTACACCACGGCGATGGGGCCTCGCGTGCAGACCCGTAGGCAGTTGGCCTTGGTGCGGTGCACTTTTGGCTCAGTGCCAACGAGGCCGAACTCCTTGAGGCGTGTTTTCAAAAACGCCCACGACTCGAGGCCGGCGGCTTTGTCGCAGCACTTGGCCTCGGACTGGTCGGCGCAGAGAAAAATGTGGCGCTCAATTTTTTCCAGCCCGAGCGCTGCCGAGACTTTTTCGAGTTGCTCGTCCGCCACGGGTTATTGGATCGGCTTCAGTTCCCGAATCCAGATGTTCCGGTATCGAACCGGGTTGCCGTGATCCTGCAACTGGATGTGGCCCGGGCCGTGCACGCGATAGGGTCTTGTTTTCTTGTGCCCGAGGATGCCCGGAATCTCCACGCCATGCTGGGTGAGCACTCCATTGTGCAGCACGGTGATGAGCGCCTTCTTGACGACTTTGCCATCCGCAAATTCTGGCATCTCGAAAATAATGTCATAAACCTGCCACTCGCCCGGAGGGCGGGAAGCATTCACGCGTGGCGGGCGGAAGCCATAAAGCGAACCGGCCTGACCGTCCGGGTAGGTGAGGTTGTCGTAGTTGTCCTGCACCTGCAACTCGTAGAGCCCCGCGAGGAAGACGCCGGAGTTGCCGCGGCCCTGGCTGCTGCCCTTCACCTCCGACGGGGACGCCCACTCGATGTGCAGTTGCACGCTGCCGAATTTTTGCCGCGTCCGGATCGTTCCCGATTTTTTGCCGCACTCAAAATAGCCATCGCCGAGCGTCCACTTCGGCGGGTTGCCTTTGCCGTCTTCCCACGCGTCGAGGTTTGTGCCGTCGAACAGCACGACCGCATCGGAGGGCGGCGTGCCCGGCACGTCGCGCGGCGTCACCGTGCCGGGATTGATCTGGCGCGGCTGAGGGCGGAACGGATCGTGCACCACCCACGGGGTGCCGGGAATCTTCGGAGTTTCGGTGTAGCCGAAGCGGACCCCTGTCAGCGACTCAAGTTCAATGACCCGGTAACCGTTCATACCGTCGGTGCGGTTCGGGGTGGAAATCCCGCCGGTGTACGACACCACGCCGACGATGTCGGATTTGCCAAGGCGGCTCCACCCGTCACCGGAGCGGTACTCGTAAATGAAAAACGCCCCATCGA
>QOAX01000277.1 GCA_003972865.1 Verrucomicrobiota bacterium
GGCCAGTTCGCGGCCAGCAACCACGCGTTCGAGCAGGCGGAAAAGCGGATCGCGTTTTACGAACGGCAGGCCAAGTTGCGGCTGTCGAGGGAGGCCACCGGACTGCTGACCAACCTGGCCGCATTGCCGTACGAGGGGCGCGGCTACGATCGCGTGATGCTCAACACGTATCAGGCGCTGAATTACCTGCAGCTTGGCCAAGCAGAGGCTGCGCTCGTCGAGCTGCGCCAGGCACACGCCGAGCAGGACGCCGAGGTCGTCCGCAACGCCCGCCGCATCGTCGCCGCCCGCAAGTCCGCCGGTGAATACGAGCGATCCATCCGCCGCGTGAACCTCGACGAACTCCAGCCGGACATCGCGTTGGACTACGGCGCGTTTGTTAATCCGTTCACCGACTTTCTGCACGCTCTCTGCCTCTGGAGCCTTGCAGCCGATGACCGCGAAAACGCACTCGTCTCCCTCCGCCGCATTCACTCGACGCTGGGCGGCCCGGAGTTTCTCGCCGACGAGATCAAGCGGGTTGACCGCATCCTCAGCGGCGCAAAGCACCCCGACCTGACGTACGTCATCTTTGAAACCGGCGTGGCGCCGATCCGCCGCGAGGTTCGGCTCGACGTGCCGTTGTTCGATAAAAATGTGCCTTACGTCGCGGCGGCGTTTCCACGGCTTGAGCGGCGTGGGCGCTCCACTCCCGCGAACGTTGCCATCGGCGAGGCCAAGCACAGCACCACGCTGATTTGCGACATGGACGCCGTGGTCGCCCGCGACTTTCGCACCGAGTTGCCAGCGGTGATTTTCCGCACGCTGGCCGCCTCCGCGGCCAAGGCGGCAATGGCCAAAAAAGCCCGGGAGGAAGCCGGTGACCTCGGCGCCATCGCTGGTTTTTTGTACCAAGCCGCCGGCGCGCAGGCCGATCTCCGCACGTGGACCACACTGCCGAAGGAGTTTCGAGTTTGCCGTGTCGAGACGCCGGGCGACCGCAAACTGACGCTGCTCGTTGGTCCGCAAAAAAGCGAAGTCGCGGTGAATACAGGCCGCGTGAACGTGGTCTGTGTTAAAAGCTTCGCGCCGGATGCGCCCTTGAAGATTCAGCAATTTCGACTAAAATAAACCGCAGACATGAAACCGCTTGTCAAACTTATCACCGCCGCCGTGCTGCCAGCGCTCGCGCTGGGCTGTGCCACGGCCAAGTACATCGACCACGACGGCCGCGACAGTGTCGTCAACGTGGGCCAAATCAACACGCAGGACTGGATTCGCGCCGCCAACGAGTTGACGCAGTCGCTGCTGCTCTCCGGCGCGATTCAGGGCGTTGCTGGCAAACCTAAAATCCTGATGATCGGCCGCATCAAAAACAACACCACGCAGCACATCGACACCGACAGTTTAATGAAAAAAATCCGCGTGGCCCTGAATAAGGGCGGCCGGGCGCTGACGACCACGGCCGTTGGCCTCGACGGCCCGGAGGACGAGTCGTCCAAGGCAGTGCGCGAGTTGCGGGCCGACGACGAATTCAACCAGTCAACCATCCCAGGCAAAGGCAACCTCGTCTCGCCCGACTACAGTTTGTCCGGCAAGATCATCCAAAACGACGCCCGCGCCAGGCGTGGTTTGCTTCCAACAATCAAGCAATCCGAGTTCGCCTTCCAACTCTCGCTGACCGACCTGAAAACCGGCTTGGCCGTTTGGGAGGAAGAAAAGCTCATCGTCAAGCAGGGCTCACGCGCCGCCGTCGGCTGGTAAGCCAAGCGCTTGGCCAAGCGCAAATAACTTTCCGAAATCACGGATCGCGGTGATAATGCCCGCGCCTTTGGGGCAACAATATGGACTGGCATTTCCGCTCACGCTCAAACCACTGCAACGACTGCGAAAGCGCGTTCGAGGACAAACACCCGTACCACACGATTCTCTTTCGGGGCATGGAAAGCCTCGAGCGAATGGATATCTGCCCCGGTTGCTGGAAGCAAAAACACGAAACCGAGCCCGGCGCGATGGGCGGCTATATCTCCCATTGGCAGGGCGTTTACGAGGTGCCGCCGCCGCCGCCCGAGGCCATTCAAAAGGACAACGCCGAGACTCTGCTCAAAAAACTGATCGAACAGAACGACCCCGAACACACGGAGGCCTGCTTCATTCTCGCCGTGATGCTCGAGCGCAAGCGCGTCATCAAAAACAAGGACCAGGTTCGCAACGAGGACGGCGGGCGCATGCTGATTTACGAGCACACGAAAACGGGAGACGTCTTCACCATCCTCGATCCTGCACTGAAACTAACCGAGTTGGGCGACGTGCAGGCCAGGGTCACTGAGCTGCTCGAGCACGGACTCGACCCGCCCGCCGCTGACGAAGCCGCAGAGCCCTCCGGGGAACCGGAGCAAGTTGCTTCAACCGTAGATGAATCCTGACCCCACCGAGTTGCAGGCGTTGGAGCAAACGCTCGGCTACGAGTTTCGTGATGTGAGCCTGCTGCAGCTTGCCATTACGCACCCCTCGGCTTCCGGCAACCAATCGAAGCCGTCCGATGACAATCAGCGGATGGAATTTCTCGGCGACGCCGTTTTGCAGGCGGTGATCTCCGAGGCGCTCTACCGGCTTCATCCCGATAAGGATGAAGGCCACCTGACCAAGGCCCGCGCCGGGCTGGTCAACGGCACATCACTGGCCGCCAAGGCCGCCGCGCTTGGCCTCGAGCAACACCTCGTCCTCGGTCACGGCCAGCGCACGGAATTTGAACGCGGCAAGGAGTCCGCACTGGAGGATGCCCTTGAGGCGCTGGTCGCCGCGCTGTATCTCGACGGCGGGCTGCACGCCGCAAATGACTTTGTAATTCGTGTCTTTGCGGATGAACTGGCCAACCCGGACAGCATCCCCACAATCGAAAACCCGAAGGGCGAGTTGCAGGAACGGCTGCAGGGCGGTACCGGCGTATCGCCGACGTACGAACTGCTCAGCGCCTCCGGCCCGGCTCACGCCCGGGAGTTTGAAGTTGCTGTCCTGCACGCCGGCGATGAGCTAGGCCGTGGTTCGGGGGGCAGCAAAAAAGAAGCCGAGTCGCAGGCCGCCTTGGCCGCCTTGGCCAAGCTGCGCGACGAGTAGCCCGCGTCAGGCAATCGAATCGAAGTCGAGTGCAATATCGACCGACGGTGCGGAGTGGGTTAGCGCGCCAACCGAGATAAAATCCACTCCTGTCTCGGCAATTTCACAAACCGTCTCCAGTGTCACGCCTCCGCTGGCCTCGGTCCTGGCGCGGCCATCGATCCGCTTGATGGCTTCTCGGAGTTCGTCGCAGTTCATGTTGTCGAGCAGGACGATGTCCGCGCCGGCGTCTGCCGCTGTCTGTGCCTGCTCGACCGTGTCGGCCTCCACCTCGATTTTCAATTTCGGTGACGCCTCGCGTGCCCGCGCCACCGCTGCGGTGACATCGCCATCAAGTGCGACCAGGTGGTTGTCCTTGATCATCACCTGGCCATAAAGGCCAACCCGATGATTCGTGCCGCCGCCGCTGGCCACGGCGTATTTCTCCAGCGCGCGCCAGCCGGGAGTCGTCTTGCGGGTGTCGAGAATCTGCGCCCGGGTGCCGGCGACCTGCTCGACGAACCGCGCCGTGAGAGTGGCCACGCCGGCCAGGCGCTGGACGAAGTTGAGGGCGGTGCGCTCCGCCGTGAGCAGCGCGCGCGTTGGGCCCTCCACACGAAGCAGCGCTTGGCCAAGCCGGCCCTGTTGGCCGTCGAGAACCTCGATGCCAAACTCCACGCGCTCATCCACCTGCTCAAACGCGGCCAGGGCAAGATCGACCCCGGCCATGACCAGCGGCTCGCGGGCGACCATCACCGCCGTCGCGAACGAGTCCTCCGGCACCAGGGCCTGGGTCGTCACGTCGCCACTGCCGATGTCCTCGGCCAGGGCGGCCTTGACCAGCGGCAGGTAATCGTTCGGTGCGAGCGGTTCCGGCATCGGCAAAAGTCTTGGCCAAGCGGCCGCCGGAATGAAGCTCAAACCGTTTTTTCTTCCCAAGCGGGAGGCATTGCTGGATAGTCCACGCATGCCCTTGGTTCCAAATACCCTCGCCCGCCTGTCGTTGGCCTGTGGCCTTTTGCCGCTTCTCCAAGCTGTTGCAGCGGATCACGACTCTTCGCGCTGGGAGAAGACCATCGTCCAGTTTGAGGCCGCTGACAGAAAACTGATGCCCCAGCCGGACGGCGTCCTGTTCATCGGCAGCTCGAGCATCCGGATGTGGAAAACCCTCAAGCAGGATTTTCCCGGTTTGTCGGTCATCAACCGCGGCTTCGGCGGCTCGCAGATTGCCGACTCGATCCATTTCGCCGGGCGCATCGTGTATCCGTACAAGCCAAGGCAGATTGTCCTGTACGCCGGCGACAACGACGTGGCCGCCGGCAAGTCGCCGGAGACCGTGCTGGCTGATTTTCAGAAATTCGTGAAGACGGTAAGCGCCAAGCTGTCAAAGACGCGCATTTCCTTCATCGCCATCAAGCCCAGCATCCGTCGCTGGAAATTGTCCGGCAAAATGGCCGAGGCCAACGTGCTCGTGCACGACGTATGCGCCAAGGACAAGCGGCTGGACTACATCGACATATGGCAGCCGATGCTTGGTGACGACGGCAAGCCTAGGCCGGACCTGTTCCTTGGCGACGGCCTGCATCTGAACGCCAAGGGCTACGCGCTGTGGACCTCCATCGTGAAGCCGCACCTGGTCCGGCGCGAGTAGTTCGGCGATTGGCAAAACCGGACGCCACTGTTACGCTGGCCGTGATGCCGGACGAGCATACATCAACTTCAGCCGCAAAGACCCCGCTGCACGACGCGCAGAACACGCGGGACACCCGTGAGCTGCCGATCGACAAGGTCGGCGTGCGGGGTCTCCGTTTCCCCATCCAGGTGCGGGACCGCGCCCACGTGGTGCAGAACACCATTGCCACGGTCGGCCTGTTCGTGGATCTGCCGATGGAGTTCAAGGGCACGCACATGAGCCGATTCATCGAGGTGCTCCACTCGCACGGCGGGATGATCCACGTTGAGAACATCCCCGACCTGCTGGCGCGGATGCAGGAGCGGCTCAAGGCCAACACGTCGCACCTCGAGATGGAGTTCCCCTACTTCATCACCAAGAAGGCGCCGGCCACCGGGCGCGAGGGGTTGATGGACTACACCGTGCGCTTCGAGGCCAACGCCACCGGCAGCGACATTGACTTTGTGATGACCGTGCGCGTGGCGGTGACGACGCTCTGCCCCTGCTCAAAGGCGATCAGCGAGTACGGCGCGCACAACCAGCGCGGCGAGGTCACGGTGGCCATCCGCTCGTCGGAGACGGTGTGGATCGAGGATCTGATCGCGCTCGTCGAGCAGTCGGCCAGCAGCGAACTGTACTCGCTGCTCAAGCGCCCGGACGAAAAGGCGGTGACCGAGCGGGCGTACGAAAACCCGGTTTTCGTCGAGGATCTCGTCCGCAACGTGGTGCTCCGGCTCAAGGCGCACGAACACGTGACGTGGTACAAGGTCGAGGCCGAAAACTTCGAGAGCATCCACAACCACAACGTCTACGCCTGCATCGAGAAGGGCTGAGATGCTGGAACGGTTTTTTATCGCGTTGGCCATCGGCTTGGCCGCCCCACATTTGTCGGCGCAGGTCAACGTCCAGCTCGAGGCGCTCAAGCGGTTGAAGGACATCGACCTCGACACCAATCCGGCGATCAAAAAAGTGGTGCTCGACATCCTCGAGTCGTCGCGTGGCCAGGCGGCATTTGTCGAGATCGTGCGTGATTTCAGGCTGCCCGGCCACGAGGCGGAGCTGCTCCAGTACGCCCAGGCGCATCCCAACGATTCCACTGGCGTCGAGGCAATCCGCCTGCTGCTCAATGACGCCGGCTTGAAGCTGATCCGCGCCGCCATCGACGGGGAGAACGCCACCGGCACAGTCACCGCGTTGGCCAACGCGCAGGCACCCGAGGCCGAGCCGGTGCTGCTGCGATTGGCCAAGGACGCCAAAAAGCCGCTGGCCCTGCGCACGATTACCGTCAAAGGCCTGGCCAAGGCCAAGACCGGCGCAAGGGCACTTTTGACCGAGGCCAAGGCCGGGCGGCTCCCGGCGGACATGAGTTTCGCCGCCGGCAACGCACTGCGCAGTGTCCGCTGGAAAAACCTGCGCGCGCAGGCGGCCAAGCTGTTCCCGCCACCGCAGGGCCTTGGCCAAGCGCTGCCGCCCGTGGCCAAGCTCGTCGCGATGAAGGGCGACATCGCCAACGGTGAGAAAATTTTCTTCCGGCCGCAAAGCACCTGCGCCACCTGCCACCAGATCAACAGCAGGGGCATCGACTTCGGCCCGAAACTCTCCGGCATCGGCACCAAGCTCGGCCGTGAGGCGTTGTTGCTCTCCATCCTCGACCCCAGCGCCGGCATCTCGTTCGGGTATGAGGCGTGGTTGTTGAAAACAAAAAACGACGCCGAGGTGCTGGGCATCATCACCAGCCAGACCAATGACGAGGTGACGCTCAAGGTGCCCGGCGGCATTTCTATCACCTACAAGGCGGCGGATATCGCCAGGCGCACGCAGTTGCCGACCAGTATCATGCTGCCCGGACTGCAGGCAACGATGACGCCGCAGGAACTAGTGGACATGATCACCTATCTGCACAGCCTCAAGCAGGCCAAGCCGTAGCCGTCGTCTTTACAAAGCCCCGGCGCTTGGCCAAGCTCCGTGCATGAAAACCGCCCGCCTGGCCGTGGCCGTATTGGCCACTATTACCGTCGCAGACATGGCTCACCCAGCTCCGCTCACGTTCACAGCCCGCTCGCAGGCGCTCTCGGCGACCGGCGGCGGCAAATACAAACCGGTCGAGACCGAGGTCACTTGGGAAGCCTCCAAGACGGCCGTGGTGATCGTGGACATGTGGGACGACCACTGGTGCCCGAACGCCGCCAAGCGCGTCGCCGAAATGGCTAAGCCGATGAACGAAGTGCTCCAGTTGGCCCGCGAAAAGGGCATGCTCATCATCCACGCGCCAAGTTCCACGGTTGATTTTTACAGGGACGCTCCCGCCCGCAAACGAGCCAAGGACGCGCCGACTGCCAAGCCGCCGGTCGCACTCTCGAAGGACGTGCGCTGGGGCACCAACTGGTGCTGGCCAAACAAATCCCGCGAGCCGGATCTGCCGATCGATGACACCGACATGGGCTGCGACTGCGAGGAGGAGTACCCGATCCGCGAAGCGTGGACGCGCCAGACCGACCTCATCGCGATCGACGACGAGCGCGACGCTGTCACCGATAACGGCCAGGAAACGTACAACCTGCTCGCGCAGCACGGCATCGACAACGTCATCCTCATGGGTGTGCACCTCAACATGTGCGTGCTTGGCCGCCCGGTCGGCATCCGGCAAATGGTCGCCGTCGGTAAAAACGTCGTCCTCATGCGTGACATGACCGACACGATGTACAACCCGAAAAAGCGTCCGTTCGTCAGCCACTTCGCCGGCACCGACCTGGTCGTGCAACACGTCGAGAAATTCTGGTGCCCCTCCATCACCAGCACCGCCATCACCGGCAAGTCCCCCTTCCGCTTCAAGAACGACCCGCGCAAGTAGCGGGTTGCCAGTCACTATTACGGGCTTGAAATCAGAACGGGATTCGTTAGGTTCGCGCCCCGTTTTTCGATAAAAACGGATTCCCGATCATGCCTTTAGGAAACGATCTTCGCAAAGGAATGGCCGTCAAGCATAAGGGCGAGGTGGCCGTCGTGCTGGAGTGCCAGCACCGCACGCCCCCGAAGACGCGTGCGTTTGTGCAGGCCACGCTGCGCAGCATTCGCACGGGCAAATCTTTCGACACTCGGTTCAGTTCCACGGAGAAAGTCGACGTGATTCCGCTCGACCACCGCAAGATGGAGTATAGCTATCGCGACGGCGACGACTTTGTTTTCACCGACCCGGAAACGTACGAACCAGTGACTGTGACGCCGGATCTTGTCGGTGATGCGGTGGATTACATGGTCGAGAACTGCCCGGTCGAGATAACGTTCATCGAGGGCAATCCGGCCGTGATGGTGCTGCCGTCCAGCGTGGTGCTAACCGTCACCAACGCCCCGGAGGGAGTGAAAGGGGACTCCACCACGAACGTGATGAAAACCATCACACTCGAAACCGGGAAGACCATCCAGGCACCGCTCTTCATTAAAACAGGCGAACGGCTGAAGGTGGACACCCGTCACGGAAAATACATGGAGCGCGTGAACAAATAGTCCGCAGCAAAAGATATTTTGTGGGCGCCCCGCTTGGCCAAGCGGGGCGTTTTTTTTAATCAAAACTCCGGCTCGAGCCTGGACTTGTATTTGTATTTCTTGGCCAAGGCTTGCACGCTCCGGAGTGACTTCATGCCGCCGGTGCAGGATGGGTCGGAGAGGCAGGCGGCGGCGGCGCAGACAGCCGTCTCCAGGCACTTGGCCAAGTCCCATTCCTCGTGCAAGCCAAGCAGCATGCCGGTGCAGAAGGCGTCGCCCGCCCCGGCCGCGCCAACGATGTCCCTGGCCGGGATTCGCAATGAGGATTGCAGCACGTCCTCGCCCTTTCGCGTGCGCGCGAACCCGCCCTCCGGAAAGTGGATCACCACCAGTTCGCCAACGCCCATCTGCAACAACGCGCCGGCGGCATGCCGAAGCGCCACGATGTCCAGATTGTCGTCGTCCTGCCGGATCTTGAAACCGGTCGTCTTGCCCGCCTCGACTTCATTCAGGATGCAGTAGTCGGTGTATTGCAGTGCGGGGGTGACGACCCTGGCAAACCGGTCGCTGTCTTCGCTCACGGCGTCGATGCTTGTCCGCAGCCCGGCCGCCTGCGCTGCCGCCAACAGCTTAGCCGCCTTGGTGCCGTGTTTTTTGTCGGGACTGTCCAACTCGTTGAGCAGGAGCAGATAGCCGAGGTGGAAAAACCGGGCCTTGGTTTTTTTGAAATCAAGATCGCTGCCGTCCCAGAGCGCGTTGGCACCACGGTTGTGAAAAAACGTCCGGTTGCCGCCCTTGGTCACGGTCATGACATCCGTGTAGGAGGTCGGGGCATCGGGGGTGACCTTGAGGTTTTTGGTATCTATCTTGTGCCTAACGCAGTCGTCGAGGATCAGATTGCCGAACGCATCGTTGCCAACCAGGCCGGCGGCAGCCAACGGGATATCGGCTCCCAGCTTGGCAAAGTTGACGAGCAGGTTGTAAGGCGAGCCGCCGGTGCCGGTGATGGCGGTGCCGGTGATGTTGGCCAATTGCTCCCGCTGTGGGTACACATCGATCATCTTCACCTGATCGATAATCCAGTTTCCACCAGCCAGAATCCCCTTGCGGACGGATGCTTTTGTTGCAGCGGGCATTGGAAAGGCAACCCTGCCATCGGCACCCCTGAAATACCAGTCCGGAGTTGCGTTAAATCAATTCCAGCGTATCTGCCTCAACCTTGACAGCGGCGGCCTGGCCAATGAAATCAAGCCGCAACAATATCGTGGTCATCCCGAACCGTTCCTCCACCCAGCCCTCCTGCCCCTGCAGTGGGCCGGACCTGACAATCACCCGGTTCCCCACCCCGATCGTCGGCTCCACGCGGATTTCCACCTGCTGATCGAGGGCAAAAAGAATGTCGTTCAACTGTTCTTTAAATTCCTCCTGATCAGGAACTTCAAGCATATTGGCGACGTAGTTGCTCTGCACCGCCACTTGCCGTGTTTTGCAATTGAGCCGGAGAAAAACGTAGCCGGGGAAAAGCGGTTTTTGGAAGGTAACCACCTTGCCGCGATATTTCTTGGTGCTGCTGTATGTCGGGAGGGTGGTGGGGAAGTTGTAGATTTTGCCGTGCTCAACGAGCTTCTTTTCGCAGCGCGGACGTACGTGAGCCACGTACCAGTCCAACTCCGCATCCTGCGGTGCCTCGACGTCATCCATGACTTCCGTGAGCTCCACCATCTCGGCGGAAAACGTAGCCAAATTACTTGGCCAAGACAACGGCGTAGTTGCGTTTGCCCCGGCGCAATAGCAGATATTTGCAGAACAACAGGTCGCCAGACTGTAACTTGTGCTGCTCGTCATCAGTTCGCCGGTTGTTCACATACACGCCACCGCCCCTGACGTCCTTACGCGCCTGGCCACGCGACTGGGCCAGGCCGGCCTCGTGCAGCAGCTCCGGCAGCCAAAGCCCCTCGCCGCCAAAACGGTCTAGGCCGATTTCATGCGTTGGCACCTCGCCGGCAATCTCCCGAAAGGTCGCCTCGGTGATGCCGTCCAGCTCGCCGCCAAACAAAATCTCACTGGCGCGAATGGCCTCGTTGGCCGCCGCCTCACCGTGTGCCAGGGCGGTCACTTCCTTGGCCAAGGCCTTGTGAGCGATGCGCGCTTGCGGCTGCTCCGAGTGCTGCCGGGCCAAGGCCTCGATCTCGTCCCGGTGCAGGAAGGTGAAAAAATTCAGGTATCGCACCACGTCGCGGTCATCAACACGCACCCAATACTGGTAAAACTGGTAGATGCTCGTGCGGGCCACGTCGAGCCACACGGCACCGGCCTCGGTTTTGCCGAACTTCGTGCCGTCGGCGTTGGTGATAAGCGGCAGCGTCAGGCCAAACGCCTGGCGGTTTTGCCGGCGGTGGATCAGGTCGATGCCGGCAGTGATGTTGCCCCATTGGTCGCTGCCGCCGATTTGCAGTTCGCACTGGTGCTGCCCGCACAGGTGATGGTAATCGAGCGCCTGCAGGATCATGTAGCTGAACTCGGTGTAGCTGATGCCGACATCGCGATCCTCCATCCGTGCGCGTACGCTCTCCTTGGCCACCATTACGTTGACCTTGAAATGCTTGCCGACATCGCGCAGCACGTCGAGGAACGAAAGCGGCGCGGTCCAGTCGGCGTTATCCACCATCAGGGCCGCGTTGGTTTCCTCTCCAAAATCCAGAAAGCTGGCCAACTGTTTTTTGACTCCCTCAATGTTGGCCTTGAGCTGCTCGTGGGTGAGCAACTGGCGCTCGGCGCTCTTGCCGCTGGGGTCACCTATCGAGCCGGTTGCCCCGCCGGCGACAACGATCGGTTTGTGGCCAAACTGCTGGAAGCGGCGCAGCGCCAGCAACGGCACGAGGTTGCCGACGTGCAGGCTGTCGGCCGTGGGATCGAACCCGCAGTACAGCGTCACGGCCCCCTTGGCCAGGCGCTGTGCAAGCCCCTCCCGATCCGTGCAGTCGGAGACCAGTCCGCGCCATTCCAGTTCCTCGATGATGCCCATAAAACGGCGCGTGTTATGGCCGCTTGGCCGTTGAAAGTCGAGAGCCGACCAGCTTGGCCAAGCGCTTGGCCAACAAAAAACCGGGCAGGAAAGCCTGCCCGGCTGCAAAACAATTTTATGTGACGGGTTACTTGTCCGACTTGGATTCGTCGTCCTTGGTTTCCTCCGCTGCGGGAGCTTCCTCTTCGCTCTCGGCGGGAGCCTCTGCTTCAGCCTCAGCCGGGGTTTCTTCGCTCTCGGCAGGAGCCTCTTCCTCGGCGGAAGCCTCTGTCTTGGCGGGAGCCTCGGGGGCTACTTCTTCTGCCTTGGCGGCCGGGGCCTCGCTCTCCTCTTGCTCGTCGCCGAAGGTGTCGAAGGCATGTTGCAACGCCACGAGATCCTCGCCCGGCTTGAGCGCATCGAGCACGGCTTCCTCCTCCTTGAGTTGCTCCTGGGAGTAGTTGGCCGCCTTGATCGAGAGGCCAATGCGGCGGTCCGCCCGGTCGATCTTGATCACACGCGCCGTCACGTCCTCTCCCACGCTGAGGACATCCTTGATTTTTTCGACCCGCTCCTCGCTGACCTGGCTGATGTGCACCAGGCCGTCGATGTCGTGCTCCAGCCCCACGAACGCGCCGAAGCTTGCGAGCTTGGAAACCTTCCCGGCGACGAGATCGCCGATCTTGTACAGGTCGTCGATCTTGTCCCACGGATCCTCTGCAAGCTGCTTGATGCCGACGGAGATGCGCTGGTTTTCCCGGTCCACCTCGAGCACTTGAGCCTCGACTTCCAGGCCCTTTTTCAGGACCTCGGACGGGTGGTTGATCTTGCGGGTCCAGGAGATGTCCGAGACGTGAATCATGGCGTCGAGCCCCTCCTCGAGCCCCATGAAGGCGCCGTAGCTCGTGAGGTTGCGAATCTTGCCGGTCACCTTTGTGCCGACCTGATATTTCTCTTGAGCCAAGTCCCAAGGGTTGGTCTCGAGTTGGCGTATGCCAAGGGAAATTTTCTGTTCGTCCTGGTTGACGCCGAGCACCACGGCCTCGATGGCCTCGCCGGCCTTGAGCACCTCGGAGGGCTTGTTGATGCGCTTGGTCCAAGACAATTCGCTGACGTGCACCAGCCCCTCGACCCCCGGCTCCAGCTCGATGAACGCACCGTACGGCATGAGGTTGACCACCTTGCCCGCCACCTTCCCGCCGATGGGATATTTCTCCTCGATCTTGTCCCAGGGATTGGCCTGTTTTTGTTTCAGGCCAAGGCTGACACGCTCGCTCTCCTTGTTGATGTCGAGCACGACCACCTCGAGTTCCTGGCCGACGGCGAGCATCTGCGAGGGATGGGTGATGCGGCCCCAGCTCATGTCGGTGATGTGCAGCAGGCCGTCCAAGCCGTTCAGGTCGACAAATGCCCCGAAGTCGGTGAGGTTCTTGACGGTGCCCTTGCGGATGTCGCCCGGCATCATGTCGTTGAGGAGTTCCGCGCGCTTTGCGGAGCGTTCCTCCTCGATCAGTTCGCGGCGGCTGAGCACGATGTTCTGCCGCTCGAGATTGAGCTTCATCACCTTGAAATCGTAAGTCTGGCCGACGTACGGCTCGAGGTCGTGCGGGGTGGTGATGTCGATCTGCGACGACGGCAGAAAAGCCTCCACGCCGATGTTCACAATCAACCCACCCTTGACCGCCGCCTTGACACGGCCCCTGATGTGGCCTCCCTCCTCGCAGATGGTTTTGATGTTGTCCCAGTTCTGCTTGAAAATGGCCTGCTCGTGGGACAGCACGACCATGCCGTCGCGATCCTCAAGCTGCAGGATCAGCACGTCCACTTCGCCTCCAAGCTGCAACGCCTCGCCGTGATCCTCGAATTCGTTGACCGGCACAGAGCCCTCGCTCTTGTAGCCGATGTCGATCATGACTTCCTTCTGACGGATCTCAATGACCGTCCCTTTGACTATTTGGCCGGGGGCAAAGCTGATTTGGCTCTGCGCCATGGCCTCTTCCATGGTTATAGACACTTTATAATTGTTTTAATGGGAGTAAGTTCCTCCGCGAAATCCTGTTGCCCGTGAAAGGCGTCCGAAGACGGGGCAACCGGGTTAAAGGTTAAGTTACTCGGTTAACAGATTGTTTCTCAGCTTCCTACAGGCTCCCGCACGCACGGGGCCCAGCGGCGTGGAAATGTACGCCTGGCCAAGCCGATTGCAAGCGCCATTTGGGTAAAATCGCCCCTATTCAATGGATTCTAGGGCGCGGCGGGCCTCGCGGCGGACGTAGTCGTATTTGTCGCGCGTCAGTTTCCTGATTTCGGGCCGGGCCTTGCGTGCGCCCTTGCCTGCCCGGCGCAGCGCCTGGCAGGCAAAGAGGCGCACCAGCGGCTCCTCGTTGTCGAGAATCGAGATGTACAGGTCAACGTCGCGGACGCGCACCCTGCGCAGGGCCTCCATCGTCACCTGCCGATCTTCGCTCGTGTCCAGCCGGGCAAACAACTCCGGCGCGGCCGGCCGGGCGTCCGAGCCGAGTTCACCCAACTCGCGGATGGCCGTGTGCCGCACCTTGGGCGACGAGTCGGCCAGCGCCGGCCTGAGTACCGCTAACAATTTGACGTCATCCCGCTCGACCTTGGCCAAAGCGTTCAACGCGCTGGCCCGCACGCCTGCGTCGTCGTGGCGGACGGCTTGGTTCAGCGCCGGCAGCGCCGGCTTGGCCTCAGGCCCCAGCTTGGCCAACGCGTCGAAGGCGGCCGACTGGGTCGCGGCATGCTTCACTTCCAGCACGCCGACCAAACTCGTCACCGCACTGTTGGGCAGCTTGCGAAAACCGCCGAGCGACTCGACCACCGCCAAGCGCAAATCCGTGCCGGCGCCGTCGAGCATGCCGGCCAGCCGCCTGGCCAGAGCCGCGTCGTCGCTGCCGAGCTTGCCGATGGCACGCACAGCGCTGAGCCGAATCTCGGCATTCCCGTCGCCAAGGCTCTCGACCAATGCCGAGGTCGCTCCGCGCGCGCTTGGCCCAAGGCTGGCGAGCGCATCCATCGCCTCCTGGCGGACAAGCAGGTCGTCATCATGCATGGCCGCCTGCAGCCGTGGCATCAGGCTGGCCGGCTTGGCGGCGGACGCCACCAGCGCAGACAAAGCCATGCCGCGAAACGCCGCCTGCTCGTGTTCCAAAAACGGCAAAATCGCCTGCCGCACCGCCGCTGACTTGGCCGCGATGTTTTTCAGTCCAAGCAGGGCGAGATAAACCGATCCATCGGCCTGTTCCGCCTTCAGGGCGGCTGCCAGCGCAGGGGCTGCCTGCAGGCCGATCTCGCCAAGGCACCTGGCCTGCCACGATTCGCCGCTGAGCTTGCCCAAGGGCTGCGACTTGGCCGACGTCAATATCTCCGGCACTGCCGCTTGGCCAATTTGAACCATCGCTTGGCGGCATGCCGCCTGTTCCTCCTCTGCCGCTTGGCCAAGTTGAGTGATCAGCCTGGGAACGGCGTCCCCGGCATCCGGGCCGATGCGTCCAAGCAGGTTGATCGCCTGGCTGCGCTTGGCCGGGTCACCGTTCCCCAGCCGCTCAACTAGATGCGGAACGGCTGCCCGGCTGTCAGGACGCAGGCTGAGCAGGCCGTTCATGGCCTCGTGCCGGACACGGTCGCCATCGTGATCCAGCGCCGGCAAAAGCAACGGCAGCAACTGGTCGCCGGGCAGGCCGACGCGATTCAGTGCCTCCAGTCCGTTGGCCGTGACCCGGCTGGATGGCTCCACCTCGAGCCGCTTGGCCAAGCGCTTGGCTGGCTCGCCCGGCTGGCTCATCCAGCCGATGGCCACAGCGGCGGCGGCGCGAATATTCTCGTTGTCCGAGCCAAGCGCCTCCAACACCTGCGGGTGCGCTGCCGGGCCGATCTTGCCCAGCGCAGCCCCGGCGGTTTCACCGAGGTAAATTTCCTCATCGCCCAGAAGGGCAAACAGGCGCGGCGCCGCCTCGTGGGCGGTCGAGCCCATGTTGCCGAGCACCTTGGCCGCGCCGCTGCGGATGGACTGGCTCTCATTGTCCAGCGCGGCGATAAGCTGCGGAATGGCCGCCGGGCCAATCCGGGTCAGGGCGGTCACCATCCGCAGCCGCACCTGGTCCCGATAGCGGCGGCCGCTCCGGCGCAGGCGCTTGATGAGTTCCGGGGTGGCCTCGTGGGCATCCGGCCCGAGATTGGTCAGCGCGGTTGCGGACCAGAAGAACACCTGCTCCTCGTCGTCGTCGAGGCCCTTGACGAGCGCCGATACGGCCGGCTTGGCTTCCGGGCCGAGCAGCGCCAGCGACCGGGCCGCCTCGCGCCGGGTGACCTTGTCGCCCTGGCGCAGATCGGAGATCAACCGATCCACCTCCCCGGCGGCAACCAGCAGAGACCCAAGCAAAAAAAGTAAAACAGTGTTCGAAATCTTCATGCCCGAAAAAAATCCCGCCGGCGGCGGGATCGAAATTCAATCAGCGCTTGTTGCCGGTTCACGACAAAAACGGCAGCATTCCGGTGCTGTCGTTGAACGAGTCGGTAGTCGCCCCGGCTTGGTTCAACATCGTGACAAACAGGTTGTTCAGTGGCGTGTCCCCGGAATACTGGATGTGCCGGCCCGGTCGGATCCATCCGCCACCGCGCCCCGCGAGCACGATCGGCAGGTTCTCGTTGTTGTGGCGGTTGCCGTCGCTGATGCCGCTGCCGTAAACGATCATGCAGTGGTCAAGCAGCGAGCTGTCGCCTTCCGGAATCGATTTCATCTTCTGCAGCATGTACGAGAATTGCTCGACGTGGAAGGTGTTGATTTTGCTGATCTTCTCCAGCTTGTCGCGGTTGTTTTGGTGGTGCGACAGTGAGTGATGCCCCTCGCTCACGCCGATGGGGCGGTAGCTGCGGTTCGATCCGGCATTGGCCAACATGAGGGTTGAAACACGGGTGACGTCCGTCTGGAACGCGAGGATCATCATGTCACCCATCAGGCGGATGTGTTCCTGGTAGCTGTCCGGCACGCCTTCCGGCTTCTCAAGTCCCGCAAGTGCACTCGGTTTCGAGGCGTTTTCGCCCTCGGCGCGCTCGATGCGCTGCTCGATCTCGCGAACGGCGACCAGGTACTCGTCGAGTTTTTGGCGGTCGTTGCCGCTGACCTTTCTGGTGAGCGCCCGGGCGTCCTCCAGCACGAAATCGAGGATGCTTTTCTGGTAGCGCTTGCGCCTGGCCAGGCTTTCGTTGCGTTCGCCCTCTCGGTCGTTGCCAAAGAGGCGTTCGAAAACCAGACGCGGGTTGGTCTCCTTGGCCATCGGTGTGGAGCCGTCGCGCCATGAGACATTGTTCGAGTAGGCGCAACTGTAGCCGGAGTCGCATTTGCCGGACTGCCGGCCGCGCTCGGTGCCCAACTCCAGCGAGGCGAAGCGCGTCTGGTGACCGATCCTTTGTGCGGCGAACTGGTCCACCGATATGCCGGCGCGAATCTCCGAGCCTTCGCTCTTGAGTGGCTGCACCCCGGTCAGGAACACTCCGGCACTGCGGGCGTGGTCGCCGGGTCCGTCGCCGTTTGCGCGGCCCTTGTCCTGTGTCAATCCGCTGAGCACGCAGAGATCGCGCTTCACCGGCGAGAGCGACTTGAGGATGCGCGGCAAATCGTAATGCGCACCGGTGGCTGCCGGTTTCCACTCCTGCATGTGGACGCCGTTCGGCACGAACATGAACGCCATTCGCACCGGCGGCTTCGCGGGCGCCGCACCGGCCAGGGCACGCACCGGGTTCATGCTCTCGAGCATCGGCAGTGACACCGCCGCGCCGAGCCCCTTGAGAAACGTGCGCCGGTGGATGTGGCTTGGGTTACTCATCGCTTTCTGTCTGTAAGTTGCTCAACAGGAAAGGCTTGCTGTTCACCACGCCGCTCAACAGCGCGGAAAAACGGTGGCCGTTTGCCTTCAAATTCTTGCAAATGTCATCGACCGCGCATTTGTCGAAATACTCCAAACCGCGGCCAAGAGCGTAAGTTAGCATTTTCTCCGCCAACGTGCGAATAAAAGTTTCGCGCGATTTCAGCACTTTTTTAAGGCCTGCCGGTCCGTTAATCACCTCGCCGGTGGGTAGTTCACCGGTGGGATCGATCGGAAAATTGCCGTCGAGATCGCGCCACGCGCCGATGCCGTCGAAGTTCTCCAGCGCAAAGCCAAGCGGATCCATCTTCGAGTGGCAGGTCGCGCACTCGGCCTTTGCACGATGCTTCTCGAGCCGCTCGCGGAGCGAACCGCTGGTGATCGCCTCCTCACTTTCCTCCAGCTCATCAACGTCGGGCGGCGGCGGCGGCGGCGGGGTGCCGAGAATCTGCTCAAGAATCCATTTGCCGCGATTGACCGGCGAGGTGCGGGTGGGGTTCGACGTGATTGTGAGGATGCTCGCGTGCGTTAGGACGCCGCCCCGGCCGCTGCCTTTGGCCAAGCTCACCCGCTGGAACGCCGGCC
Source organism: Verrucomicrobiota bacterium (assembly GCA_003972865.1). Lineage (GTDB taxonomy): Bacteria > Verrucomicrobiota > Verrucomicrobiia > Limisphaerales > UBA1096 > UBA1096. Next base: position 17,699 of record QOAX01000277.1, read on the forward strand.
CGCTCACACCGTCGATGCCGTAATGGTTAGCCAAGCGCTCGTTAAGGTAGGTGAAGTCGGCATCGATCAACTCCACCACGCTGCGGTCCTCCTTCATCACCGCCCCGAAGAACAACTCGGTCTCGCGCTTCATCGCCGCGCGCAGGCCGTCGTCGAATGACGGGAACTTGACCGGGTCCGGCGTGACGCCGGCGAGGTTGCGAATCTGCAGCCATTGGCCGGCGAAATTCTCGACCAGCGCCCTCGAGCGCGGATCGGCCACCATACGACGCACCTGTGCCGCAAGCACATCCGGCTTGGCCAACTCGCCGCGCTTGGCCAAGCGGAACAATTCCGCGTCCGGCATGCTGCTCCACAGGAAATACGACAGCCGCGAGGCCAGCTCCCACTCGTTCAGCTGCCGGATCGTTTCGTCCTTGACCGGGCGTGTGTCCAGTTCCCAGCGGAACAGGAAGTGCGGCGAGACGAGCACCGCCTGCGTGGCCAACTGCATGCCTTCCTCGAACGAGCCGCCGTCGGCCATCACCATGTCAACGAACGACAGCAGCCGGTTGATCTCCTTTTCGGCGACCGGCCGGCGGTACGCTTTTTCGGCGAACTGCACCATTGACTCACGGGCGACTTGGCGCGACTCGCCCGGCTTGGGTTGGCGCACGATCACGCGGCGGTGCGACTCCGGCAGCTTCGGTTGCGGCGCATCGAGCGGCCCGATCATGTCGGTGCTTTTGACGAACAAGTTCCGGTCTCCACGCAACGCCGGGTCCGGCGAGTCGTTGTTCACGTAGTTGTTCAAGTAAGCGACGGAAATCTTGTGAACGCCTTTTCCCGGCTTGAGTTTTACAACGAAATCGCGCCGTTCCTCCTCGACCTCCTTCACCTCGAACGTCTTCACCGGTTTGCCATTGAGGCTGATCTGCATCCTCGGAGGCTCCGGCCCGGCGAGTGTCGCGTAGGCGTTGAGGCGTAGGAGGTACTCGCCATCCGTCTTGAACGGATAACGGATGTCGATGCTGCCCTCGCGCCACAATCCCCAGAAACTGTCGTTCTCGATTCGCACCGCCTGCTCGTCGCTCTTCGTCCCCCATTTTTTAGTGCGGATGTGATCCTCGGGCGGGTACGGCGGGATATCGGTCCGGATCGCCTTGACGGTGATCTCCTCTGCGGCGCGCAGATATTTCTCCATCAAGATTGGCGAGAGCGAGAGCACGTCGCCGATGTTGTCGAAGCCGTAGCCGACCTCGTCGTTGGGAAAGTCCGCCGCCGGCTGGTAGTCCACGCCAAAAAGGTCGCGGATGGTGTTGTTGTACTCGCTGCGGTTGAGGCGGCGCAGCGTGACGCGGCCGGGGTTCACCGGCACGCCCGGGTTCGAGCAGTCAAACTTGGCCAACTGCGCGTCGATGAACTCGGCCAGCAGGATGCGCTCATCCTCGGTCGGCTGCGGCTTCTTCTCCGGCGGCATCTTCCGCCGGTGCAGCATGTGGTGAACCTTCTCCCACGTGCGGCCTTCCCTGAGAAAATCCGGGGTGGTTCCGAACGCCTCGAGGTTCACCTCCGCCTTGGATCGCTTGTTGCCGTGGCAACCGTAGCAGTACTGCTTGAGCAGCGGCTGGATGTCATGGGCAAACTCCGCATGGCCAAGCGACGCCGGCTTGGCTTTTTCCGCTTGGCCAATCGCTTGGCCCAGGCTAACGGCCAGGAGCAGGCAAACCGGTCTGTTGAACAAAACCACCATTAAACCCCCAAAAAGTACGCCCACGCACGCCACTATATTCAATACCACGCATGGGAATTTGGGTTGCGGAAAAGGCGAATCAACGCGGCAGCGTCTCTGGCAGGTCGGCGATGACGTAGGCCATCACGGCCATGGCGGCGACGCAGCGATTGAACTCCGCCGGATTGAGCTTGTCAATCGTGTCGGCGTCGGTGTGGTGAAACCAAAAATATTTCTCGCGATCCACCTCGAGATGCATCACCGGCACGCCGCCCCGCACCAGCTTGAGCACGTCCGCCCCTCGGCAGCCCTTGGCGACGTTGCCGGAACCGATTGGGTCGAGCAACTTGGCGACTCCCCGGATGATCTCCATCCCCCGGCCGCTACCAAGGAAGCCAAAGCCGGTCGGCCGGAACACGCCGGAGTCGGACTCGATCGCCAGCGTGTGCTTGGCCAAGGCCGCCTCGTGCCGCTTGGCGTACGACCTTGCGCCGCGCATGCCGTTCTCCTCATTCGTCCACAGCACGACGCGCACGGTGCGCCTTGGCCGCAGGCCAAGCTTGAGCATCAGCCGCGCAGCCTCCCACGCGGCGAGGCAACCGCCGCCGTCGTCCATCGCCCCTTGGCCAACATCCCACGAGTCGATGTGGCCGCTGACGATGACGATCTCCTCCGGCTTTTCCGTACCGGGAATCTCTGCGATGACGTTCCGCGAAATGCCGTCGGCCAATGTGCGCGCCTCCATCTTGAGCCGCACGCGCAGGGACTCGCCGCGAGCCGCCATCCGCGAAAGCATGTTGGCGTCCTCGAGCGAGAGCGCGGCGTGCGGGATTTTCTTCACGCCATCGGCGTACGACATGCCGCCGGTGTGCGGCGTCTGCATCGAGAACGGCCCAACCGACCGAATCAGGCTCGCCACCGCCCCGGCCCTCGCCGCGTGAATTGCCCCCTGCGTGCGGACGATCACCGTCTCGCGATACTCGGTGAACGGCACGTTGAAGAGGACGATTTTTCCCTTGGCCTCAGCGGCACGATTCTTGAGATCGCCAAAGCCGGTGACCACGAGCAAATCGGCGGTGACGCCTTCGGGCAGCGTGCCGACGCTGCCGCCCAAGCCCAGCATCGGCAGCTCGCGGCGACGCGGTGAAATCAACTCAACCGACTCCCTGCCGCGAACCCAGTGCGGCACGATAACTTCCTCTCCCCGAACATGTTGGAAGCCATCTTTCTTCATTTCAGCCAAGCACCAGTCTATGGCGGACTCGAGATTTTTCGAGCCGGTAAAGCGCGGGCCGAACGTGTCACACAACGTGGTCAGGCGTGAAAAACCAAACACGCTGTTCGTCGCTGCCTGGGTCAGCCGCTGGGCTTCCGGTTGATAATCCGCCGGCGCGCTACCGGCCGCAAACCCAGTCGCCACCACCAAGCCAAGCGACAAAAAAAGGAAAAGTCGTTGCAAGTTCATCGATGAAAATTATTTGGTTCTCGGACAGGAACAGTAGAGTTGACGGTGCTACAATTTAGTAGACGAGTAATGGGTTAAAAGATCATGTAAGCGTGCCAAAAAAGACAGGATGCCTTTCCCGGCGTTAGGGTTTGATACACCGTCTCTCGTGAAATTATTAACACTGCGTTCTTTGAGATTCAAGCATCCGGCAAAGCGGATGCCCTGAAAAACACCCGGGCGCTCGGGGGGGCTTTACACTTGACCGGGAAAGGTGAAGGCCGTTGGCTCTGTCCGTGCCCACACTCCAGCCTGATATTCCAAAAAGCCTGGTGCAAAACAAGAAGTATAGTCAATTGTCGGGACTGGTCACCTTTTCGAACCAGTTTTTTGGGAACACCTCAAGAACTTTTCTTTTTGCCTGAACGCGTGAAGTTCGATCAACCCAGTTCCACTGCAAGGCTCATTGCCCGAAGCCTTCTATTTCTTGCCCAGGAAAAACGCTTTTTGGAACTAATGCCTCCGGGCATGCTTGAGGGAACCTCTTGCTTTGCCGCAGACAACCCCGAGGCCCGGGAACGTCTGGCCAGACGCCTGAGGACCCCTGTTGTTCGGCTCTTCGTTAAAGCCGTCGAGGCCCTTGTCCTGCCCGGCATTCAGATTCACTACCTCCTGCGCAAACTTGCGCTAGAGGCCCTCATTCGGGACAGCCTTGCCAACGCTACGAGGCAGGTGGTGGTTCTCGGCGCTGGTCTGGACACCTTGGCGGGAAGGCTGCACCACGAATTCCCCGACGCCCGATTCTTGGAAGTCGACCACCCAGCCACGCAGCGTGCCAAAATCGAACTCATGCATGACTGGCTCGCGCCCGGCCCGAATCTGTATTTTCTATACGGGGACCTTGCCGAGCAAACCCTTGACAAACTGCTCCTGGAATCTCCTCACTTCGAACCGGGATCACCAACGCTTTTTCTCGCCGAGGGACTGCTCATGTACCTGCCTGTGGAGCAAATCGACATCATCTTCGCTTTCGTGAGCAGTCATCATCCTGCAAACCGTATTGCCTTTACCTACATGGAAAATCAGCCGCCCGCAGGTAAGCCCGGGTTCGAGGGGTTCCGCTGGTTCACCAATGCCTGGCTACGATGGAAGAACGAGCCGTTCACCTGGGGATTGTCGAGGAACGAGGTTGAATCCTTTGTCCGACAGCGGGAGATCTGCAACTGCTGGAGCACTTGAACGCAACGTATCTCCGAGAAAGGTTCTTGTCTGAAAATGAGACCCTCCGGAATCTGAAGCCCATCTCGGGGGAATCCATCGCTTTCTGCCAGACGGCCTGAATCCTAATCGTTACCAAGCTCAAACGCCCATGGCGCCGCCTTTGTGTCTGATTGGCGTTGATGGTGATTGCGATTTCAACATTACAACCGTTTTGAAAGCCAATTCTTTCCGGGAATGGCATGCCTCCTGAGTGCCTGTTCCAGTGTGCCACCGGGATGCTGTTTCCCTTAACAGTCTTGCCCTACATTAGCTTGTCGAAAAGAGGGTTGAGAGTTCATTTTGAAAAGCATAAGTGTTTTCGGATCTATCCAGGTGAAGAATATGTAGAAAGGGTTCGTTCAGACTCAATGTTAAGGCCGAATCCACCTTTGCTTTCTGATCGGAAGGGGGCAATGATTTTTCCTTTTTCTCCAAATGATATTGGCTCGTCGGTAATATCATATTTCAGTAAATGCGTTCCGAATGCTCCTTCTTGAGCTAGTAAGATTTCCCGACAGTTATTAGCAACAGCAAGGGCAGCCCTCGTGAGGATACTGGTTTCGCCGACTTGTGCCCCAACAACGATTGGAATTTTTAGTTCTTTGGCCTTGTCGATGATGGCAAGGGAACGAAGAATACCCCCCATCTTTGAAATTCTAAGGTTTATTATCCAATATTCTGGATCATCCTCAATATGTTGAAAATGCTCAATACAAAGGAAACTTTCATCAAGTATTATTGGCGTTTTTAATGTTTTTGACAGATGCCGGCAACCACGAAAATTCCCTGCCTTAAGTGGTTCCTCCACGGCTAGAAATTCATGGTCAAGTTCCTGAATGTAGGTTTCCGCATCTGTGGTATCGGCCCAAAAATTGTTGGCATCGAGTCTTATTGTTGAGTCGGGGACATTATTTACCAGGCAGTTTACTTTAGCTTGATCCAACTTTAGGTCGCCTGATATTTTCATCTTGAAATCAGTGAAACCGATACGAAGATAACGGTTTAGTTGACTATTAAAGCTAGACAGGTTCTGAGCATCCAACACGGCTGTATATTGAAACTCACCACTTAGTTGTTTTAGTGAAAGAAGTGATTCGACTGATTCTGAATTCGATTTTGCAAGCAAGTCTATAACGGCTAACTCAACCGAGCAGAACGCTGCCGGGTTTTTATCAATTAATGACTGGTTTTCACGAACCCATTGTCTGAGGTCCTCCGCACATGAGACTTCTAGGATGGAATCGTGTTGAGTATTGATAAATTCAAGTGCCGTATCCACGGTTTCATCGGTGACATATCTGCGTGGACAACCCTCTCCATGACCCATTTCACTACCCACCGATTCAATTTCAACGAATATGCTTTGTGATTCAAGTCGTGTAGCTGAGGCATGACTAAATACCGCGTTGAAAGGTATTCGCAGTGGCCTTGCGGTAATCTCGTTAATTTTCATCGTTGGACAATATACCGATTAAAATCAAAGTTACATTCATTGTCATATTGCAGCCTAACCATTTTGAATTGGCCTTCACGCTGCCCTTTTTGGATGCAGTGACTCTTGTATTCCTCTGCTGCTTTATCCCTCAAGCACTGCACTCTGACAGGCCTTAGTCTCCCGCTTTTTCGTTTGTTTTCATATTCAATATTCAATTTGCAAAGACGTTGATCCAGTTCAATTTCTAACCGGGTTTCAATATTCTCATGTTGTACATAAAGGGTGTATTGCGATGATTCTCTATGTGCTATCATAATGAAGAACTCAAAGGTAGTGTTCATGTCCTCCATCATATTCATTACTGCATTGGTGACCTGAGTTTCATAAAGCTTTTCCCCGGTCAAGTTTGTGACACCACGACCTTTTTGCACAAATCTTATAGTGGGTGTGTTGTTATACCATCCTGTCACCTCTACGATGTCATTAATGAAATAACGATATAAACCATTTTGAGTGGTCACAATGATATAGTATTGAGCATCTTTTTCGACTTCAGTTAACCTCTTGAATTTAAAAATGTTATTTTCCCAGTCATCTCGCTGGACAAATTCGAAAAAGTTTTCATGAATTGTAGGAATCTGGATATTGTTTGCTATATCGATCGTGATGCTTCCTCGAAACTCACTTGCCATGTATCCCATCTCGCTAATGACAGCGTTCGTGGCTAATTGCTTTCTTAGGGAAGGTAATAAAACACTACAATTACCTGCAGTCCATGTTGATACGAGCCTAAGATTTGGCCAAACATCTGTGAATCCGATAAACCCTTTTTCCCTTACCAGGAATTTAAGTTTGTTTGCCCTTTCAGGCTGTCTTTTAAACCTTCTTTTTATTGCGCTCAGTTTAACGCAATCCAAGGTGCTCTTGACGGACAGTTCACCGGTTTCGATATCGCGGATTAACTGAACGGAATTTTCATTAATTGTATTCAGTATCTTTAAAATAGTAGAAGGGTTAGCCGTTGCCAACATAGTGATTTCGCTCTCTGCCAAGGCAAAAGCTGCAATCATATAATATTTATCATCATAATTGTCTATTTCAAATATCTCTGAAGGTAAAACATATCTTTGATGTAAAATGCTTGGCATGCTTTTGTAAATAAATCCCGACATAGATCCAAATGGTGTCCCTGTTTCCAAGAACCCTTCGATATCAGGGCTCACAATGGCTAAAATCTTTCCAAAGAAAATATCCGGGAAGGTGCTATATTGCGCATAAGCAAAAATATTCTGGCTGTATTTATAATTTTTAACTGTGCTCTTCAATATGGGAACATATTTGGGTTCACCGGTGGTACCGCTCGTTTGGGCATACATGATAGGCTGTTCGGCATTCAGCATAGGCTTCTTCTTGATTTCTTGGTTCTCAATTAACATCCGTAGGTCTTCATAGGTGTGCACATTCACAGTTGCACTAAAGTCCCTGTAAGAATTTATCCTTTCTAGTCCCAATTGCTTTCCATAGACGGTACCCTTGTTTGCCTTTAATATACTTCTCAGTAGTAAATCTTGATATTTGCTTGGCTGTTTGGTCTTACTTATTAAGGGGTCAAAACAGAAATACTTGATCCATACCATTCTCAGGCGGATGAATAGGTCTAGAAATATTTTGATAGCTTTACTAACCACAATTATCCTTGGTCCATTCCTTTTTTAAACGGAGTCTTTAGTTGACTCAAAAAATCCAAGGGATATTTTCTATTTTTCAAGCCCAATTCCCGGACCATCTTGGTCTTAGGGAGATACCAAGTACCAAATACCAAGTCCCATATGATTAAGTTATTTCCGTAGTTTTTATTGGACTCACCGAGGACAACCGAGTGGTGCCAACGATGCAGTTCTGGGCCGCTTACAATGTAATTTAACGGTCCCAATTTGAGTTCAATATTACAGTGCTGAAAAAATCCGTTTATGGCAAAAAAAACAAAATAAAGAGCCAGCACCTTGCCTGAAACTCCGAGAACAATGAAAGGTAATGAGTCAAATAAAAATTGCAGGCCTTTTTCAATGGGATGAAATCTTCCCACATTGATCCAGTACAGTTTATGAGGCGAATGATGCACGGCATGCAGACGCCATAAAAGCATCCATTTATGGCTCAATCTATGCAACCAATAACGCAAAAAATCCGCACTTAAAACCATAAGAACTGCCTGCGTGTAAACTGGCCATGTATCGGGCCATAATCGATCAAATGTGTATCCACTTGAACGGAGCATTTTAAGTAGAGTAATGGAAAAGAAAAACGAAAGAATTTTGACTAAAAGGACTTGAACCAAAAACATATAAGACAAGTCGTTTAACACATCTCCTCTTTTCGCTAACCATTCTTGTCGATGTGGAAATTTTAATTCCATTAAAGTGATAACAGTCAGCCCTACCGCTACTGGGATATATGTTGCAATTTGGAGCGAAAAATCAAGATCGAGGATTAGATAATGTAATAATAGGCATGTTCCCATCAATACCGGGTAAGTAACTATTGGAACTATTATCTTGAAAAATTCTTTCATTTTTCACTTTTCGTTGACGGTTTCCCGCTGTTGAGGAAGCAAGTTATCACATATCATCTGAAAACCGTCCATTGATAAAATCAATGATAACATCGACTGAATCAATACTCACCCCGCACGACTCCAAGGGGTTACTGCGCCTGCCCCCATTCTTCGACCACAGCTCGTGATGGGGTCAGTTCTTGTTATTGACAAGTAACGGGTATTCAAACAGGGGTCACCCTGCGGACTAACATTTTAGAGCGCATTATTTTGACAACCCGTCCCGCCGGCCCGGACATCACGTATCATTTGCCCGGACGTACCGGTTGCAGCCAGGCGCGTTCGTGTTCCCCGGCGACGTACGGGTTGGCTTTCTTTTTCGAGGCCATGATCTCGGCGCGGACGTACAGCTCGTCGCCGTTGAAGGTGTAGCTTGGCTCGAGCGACTGCGATTGGCCGAGGATCTCGCCGATGCCGGCCTCGCTTGGCTTGAGTGAGTTGCGCTTGGGCAAGTCACTGCTGCTCTTGAAATTCTTCCGCGTGCCGATGAACCATGTGGTGTATGTCACGCCCGCCTCCGGCTGGATGCGGAAACTGTACTTGCGCCTGGCCAAGCGGACGTCGTGCACGGCCACGCCGCTCGAGGCGTAAAAGTCGCCGCGCTCCATCGCCGCTATGATCGACTCCGGCGTGAGCGACTTGGCGCGAACCATCACCCACCCGCGGCCGGTGTTGCTCTGGCCAACGGCGAGGTCGTGGTAGTTGTGCGCGTCGTCGGTGCCCAGGGCGAACATCAACGGCAGCTTGTGTACGCCGAGCCGGTAGGCGTTGATCACGTCCCAAAGCTGCCCCGTGCTGAGGTGCTTGGAGTCGCCGTAGTTCCGTACCGCTGGGTGGCCGTTGTACACCTCGAAAAACCGTTCGCCGCGCAGCCGGATCATGTCGGCCGGCTGGATCGCCCAGCCGAAGTTGGGGTGGTTGATGTGCGGGAACATCGGCTGGCCGGTCGCCTTGCGCTGCGCCAGCACGGCGTCGATGTTTTTCTGCATCGTCGCCGCCACCCCGGCCCCGCCCTGCGGCGGGATTTGTTTCCCGATGTTGGTGACGTTGATGTGGATCGGCAGGCCCTGAAACTGGTCGGAGATTTCCTCGCTCTGCATCAGCAGGAAACTCCCCGGCACGGCCATCTTCGGGCGATACTCGGCGTAGGTCTTGAGCCGGACCTGCGGGACGCCTTTCACGACCCTGTGCTCGACCCAGTCGTTTCCGAAGCGCTTGAGGTATTTGTCGAATGCCCGCAGACCGCCGGCGTTTTTCTCCTGGTGAATCCAGCGCTGCCCCTCGGCCAGCACATTGTGGTCGGAGACGGCGAGAAAGTGGTAGCCATTGTCGCGGTACCAGTCGGCGATCATCTCGGGATAGTCGTCGCCGTCGCTCCAGAGCGAGTGGGTGTGGAGGTTGCCCTTCCACCATCGGGCGTCCGCGGCGGAGAGGGTTGAGGCAGCCAGCGCGAATGCGATCGTGAGGGGGAACTTGGTTTTCATGCGTTGAAGTGGGCGAGCGTAGAGTTTCAAGTTTTCAGCTGCAAGTTTTCAATCATCGCTTGATCCAATCGCGGCCGCGCCTGTTGCTTCTCCAAACAAGATTGCCTGGCCAAGCGCCTGGCCAGTTTTAATGCTGGGAGTGGAACACGCTGGCGAGAATTGACTCCTTGGTTTTCCAGAGGAGAGACATGGTCATCGACAGCGGGATCAGTACGCAGACCAGCACGAACGCCATGAAGAGCCACGGCTGCAGCCTGGCCGCCATGGCCACGAGCTGGAGGAGCAGTTCCGGCGGCTCTTCAATGAGCGACACCAGGTACATGACGCCGAAGCCGATCGACGCCATCGCCAGCAGCACGCAGTTCATCCGGGAAAACAGCTTCGCCTCAACCCGAAGCGTCTCATCCGGCAGCATGGCGGCGAGGCGCGACAACATCTTGTTGAGCGACATCAGGTAAAATACGAACACCAATGTCAACAGCCCAACAGCGTTGGCAAAGCCCAATTCGTCCGGCGCGCGGTGGTGCCAGTGCAAAAATGGAGACAAGCCAAGGTTGATCAGTCCGAGGAGTTTTACCTCGCCAAGCGCCTCCTGCCAAACGCGTTCCTGCAGCTGAAAACTGCGCAGCAGCCACAGTCCGTACCACAGCATGCTGAACGCCACCGGCGGCAGAAGCATGCCCAGCGGCCAGACAGCATCGGTCCAGTTTGAAGTGGTGGCCATGATGCTGACAACCATCGCAAACGGCAGTCCCCAAAAAAGCATCGACGTTCCGTGCACCACCCGGGCCAGCGATGGAAGCGGGTCTGGTTGTGTGTTGGTTTCGTTTATCGTCACAGGCTAAGGTAGGTCTGGTCGCGAAGGCCAGCGGTGTAGTCGGTGCGCAGCCGCATGCCCTCGGACGGTTGAGTTGGTCGTCGGTTGGGATTGGGAGGAATCACTCATGCCATCCCGCAAAGGACGCACACTATACGAACGGCTAAAGCGAGTTCAATCGCGAAGAAAAAGCGGCGAACTCATTTGTCCGTAGCCACAAACGTCGTCACCACCGGGCGGTGATCCGAGCCGTGACCCCAGTTTGCTACCATCGGAATCCACGAGTTGCCGCGATCCCACTCTCTGGCCATGCCAGGGCTGAGCAGGACGAAATCAATACGACTGTACACATCCTCCACACCATAAAAATGCGTCCACGACACGTTGCGCGGGAACCATTTTGAGTTGATCCGGTTCGGGCCGCTGTCGCCGTTGCGTTCGCCGGGGCGCGTGTCCACAAGCTGCGATTTGCCGCGACCGATGAGCGTCTTCACCGGTTTGGAATTATAGTAGTCGTTGAAGTCACCAAGCACGGCAAAGTTCATCTCCGGGTTCGCCTTGAGCCGCGCGTCAATGATCCGCCGCAGCCGGTACGCCTCCTGCAGGCGCATCTCCGCCTCGTCCGCGACCGACACTTTTCGCTTCGACTTCAGGTGCGCGGTGATCAGGGAAAACGAATAGCCGCCAAGCGCAATCTCCACCTCCGCAAATCCCCGGCTGACATGCAGCCGGCGGCCGTTGAGCAGGTAGCTCTCGTTGTCGTGCCGCGTGATTTTCTTGAACGGAAACCGGCTGAGATACGCGACATGAATCGCCGTGTCGAACGCCGACAAATGCTCCGCGTGCGGCAGGTTGAGTCCCTTGGCCTTGAGCGCGGCCTGCAGCTCGGCCAGTGCTGTTTTTTTGCCCATTTCCTGCAGCGCAATCACGTCCGGCCTGGCCGCGAGGATGCTCTCGACTATCTTCGCCTGGGCAAACGGTTTCTTGAGCGGCCGGTTCTGGATCGGCTCAAGGATGAAATTCTCCACGTTGTACGTCGCCACGCGGAAGGTCTGCTGCGCCTGCGCCTGGCCAAGCGGCCAAGCCAAGCCAACGGCCACCGCCGCGATAAAAAACTTGTGCAATCTCACGATGATTTACTTGGCTTCGATGGTGAAGAACCGCGCCGCTTGGTCTGCTTGGGCGCTGGAAGTGCCGACGCCGCCGTCGAACATCAGCCCTTCGGCCACCGGCTCGTACGGCCCGGCTACCGAGCCGCTTGCCTTCACGGTGTAGCTCGCCGCAGGACTCGCCTCCCAGTTCAGGGTGATGTCGCCGTTGGCCATGCTGACTGTGATTTTGATCTCCGGTATGTCCACTGCCGGATCTTCCGCGAACGGCGAGCCGCTTGGCCAAGCGCCGGCCGAGACGAGCGCGTCGGCCACTGTGCTGTGATCCGCGAACGCCCCGTTCAGGCCAGGATGCCGCGTCATCGAGCCTTTGCCGGTCGGCTTGCCGAACTGGATGCGGTCGATGACGTGCCCGTCGGCGTTTCGCAGCGTGATCGTGTCACCACTGTTGTTGAGGCCCAGCCCGCTTGTGCCCTCGGTGGCCGGCAACGCCAGCACGCCGTCGCCGAGCACCGGCTCGGAGCCGGACGACCGACCGCCGTACACGATCACCGCGCCGCGCTTGGCCAAGACGTCGCCCTCATAAAAATTACTCCGCAGCGCCACGGCGTCTGAGAGGCTCCAGCCGGCCAGGTCCACCTCCGCCTGGCCAAGGTTGGCGATCTCGACGAACTCATCCTCGACGCTGATCCGGTTCGAGTCGCTCGGCGTCTCGCGGTGCAGCGGGTTGTAATGGCCATCCGTCGCCTTGCCGGTCGGGTTGGCCAAAAACTCGGTGACGGCCACCTGCTGTTCCGCCGCGCTTGGCACATAAATGTCCCACTCCAGCGTCGCCACGCCTTCGTTGTTCTCCGCCTCGAGCGACAGGTCGAACGGCTCGCCAGCATCCGCCTCGCCGGCGGTCAGCACCAGCTTGGCCGTGACTTCGATGGCGGGGTTTGCCGAGAGCACCCAGTCGCCCGTCGGCGTCACGGTCACTTCGCCCCCGGCGGGGTTTTTGATGACTGCCTCGATCACCACCGTCTCGCCCGGCAGCAGAAAATGATCCGTGCGCGAACTCTCGAGCGGCCGCCCGGGGCGAATCAGGTTTTCGTACTTCAGCGTGAACTCGATCGTCGGCAGCTTCGGCCCGGAGATGTCCTCGATGCGTGTCGGCATCAATTGATAGCCACCCTCCCGCGGCCGGTCGCGCATATACTGCGAGAGCACGCCGGTGACGTTGACAGCGGTGCCGGGGAACGGCTGGGCGATGATCGACTTGATGCGCGAGTCGATGCGCAGGGTGAAGGTCATCCCGTCGGCATCGGTCAGCGTGTAGTTGGCTCCGCCGGAAAACTTTGAGCCGCCGCCGCTGTCGATCTCCACCCCGTCGGCGACCACGAGCGAGCCTTCGAGCGCCTCCATCGCCGCGGCGTCATCCGACTGCATGAAGTCGAGCTTGGCCGGCTCGGGCAGGGTGTTGTCGCTGCTCACGACCTTGACCAGGTGCATCGCATTGCCGGCGTCCGGCACGAACTGCAGCAGGCCGTTGTAATGGCCCAGCGGCGCGGAGACTCGCACCTTGTCGCCGGCTTTCGGATGGCTCGACTTGCCGCTGCGGAAGTACACCGCGATCCCGGCGGTGTCATCCTGAAAATAAAACAGCGAGTGACTGCCGCCGGTCATGTTCGTGTGCGTGGTGACGATGCCCTCGGCGGTGAAAATGGTCTTGGTGTCCGACGGCTCAAGGTTTTCGTTTACCATGGCACGCAGACTCTTGATGGTGACGGCGTCGCCTCCGGGCGAGTCCTGCACCTTTAGCGTAACCGTGTCGCTCATCACGCTGCCGGCATCGTTGCTGACGGTCACTGCATAGTCGCCGGCGTTGTTCGCCGACACGTCGGCCAGCTCAAGGGCGCTGGACGTCGCGCCGTCGATCTCCGAGCCGTCCTTGCTCCACTGGTATGCCAGCGGCTCCGAGCCGGTGGTCACGACGGAAAACAAAATCGTCTTGCCCGCAAGCACGGTCTGCGACACCGGCTGCGAGAGGATGGACGGCTCGTCACCGCCACCTCCATCGGTCACGTCGCTGAGGCTTGTCCCGACTATCAAGTTGTCGACCAGCATCGCGCCGATGTTTTTGGCCTGCCGAAACGCGAAGCCGGTCACGTCCACCGCCGAGCCGTTGTCGGTGGTGGTGACCCCGCCTGATGCATCCCCCTCCGGGTCGATCCAGAGCGTCGTGCTCGCATCCGCGAGGCTCATTGCGATGACGACCTTGTAAACCGTGTCGAGATGAAGGTCGTTGTCCACCACGGCGGTGGACGCTTTGCCCTTCGAGGTGACACCAATCCGAAACGCGCCTCCCTCCGCGCCGGTGGCCTGGGCAATGATGCGCGCCCGGTAACCAAAACCGTCGTCCCTGAAATGCGCAAAATAACTCCCGCCGCCACTGGGCAACTCGGTGAACTCCACGTCGAACGACGCGTACATCGTGCCGCCGCTCGATTTCTTGAACGGCCCGCCGGCCAGCTTCGCGTGGGAGTCCTCCGAGTTGGCCTGCGTCAGGACCAGTTGGCCGTCGACCACCTCCGTCTGCTCGTTGATGCCGCTGTGGTTTTTCCAGATGTCCGCCGCCTGCACGACGATCGGGCCGTCGTCGTAGCTGAACGATTCATCGAGCACCACCTCGGCCCGCGCCGCCACAAGGCTGGCCATGGCTGCCATTATGATGAGTCTCTTCATGGTTCGGTTGGTGAAATTATTGCCGGAACGGCGCGTTCCAGATCACGTCCGGGTTCAGCCCCTCGAATGTGCCCGCTCCGTTGGTGATGGAGTGCCGCGAGAAATAGGTCGCATGTCCGTCGATGAACGACAGCACGCCGCCCTGCCCCTTGTGCCGCTCCGGGAACGCCCGCCAACGCGCCGCCGGGTTCACCGAGTAGTACGGATTCCCCAGCCCCTCCGACGAGCTGAAATACATGTCCATCGTGCCGACGGTCGCGGAGGGGTTGGGCAGATCAGTCGCCTTGGGCATCTTGGGGTACGGCAGGTATGAGTTCACCGTCCCGCGCTTCAGGTCGATGTTCATCGCGTAGCTGAAAAACCCGTGCCGCCCGCCGCCCTTTAGCTGCTTCAATTCCTCTGTCGTCATCTTGGCGTTCGGGCAGTGCCAAATCTTCCCCAGGCCGCCGGGGAACGGCAGGTTTTTGACATTGTCCTGATACACCACCGTCGGCCGCTTCCAGTACTGCACCAGCGGTTTCTCTCCCATGAACGGCGGCAGCAGGTTAAACCAGGCGTTCGGGTCCTTCGGCGTGCCGGAGGGCGGCGGCGCGCCAGGGTATTTGCCATTGGCGCCCATGCCGTCGCGGGGCAGCAAGTCGTCGTTCTCCACAAGATAGAGCTGCAGCCCCAAGCCCCACTGGCGATGATTCGAGAGGCAATTGGCCAGGCGCGCCTGATCCTTCGCCTTGGCCAGGGCCGGCAACAGCAACGCAGCCAAAATCGCAATAATGGCAATCACCACCAGCAACTCAACCAGCGTGAACGCCGCCCGCCATCGGCTGTGCAAAAAACGGTTTATGCTAAAGAAGAAGCTGACCATGCAAGCTGTCTCAATGCCGAAAAAAGGAGGCTATAACCCCGGCCCCACAACGCAAGAAAAGTCGAACGGTTGGGCTGTTCTGGCAGCGCTTGGCCAAGCGCAGAGATAACGACTCAGATTTCCAGGATTGGGAAGGGTTATTTTTTTGACAGTCTCCTCGGCTACAGACTTTTACAGAAGTCTCCCAGGCGGGCCATGCCGGTCTGGATGTTCTCCATGCTGGTGGCGTAGCTGATGCGGAAGTTGTTGTCGGCGCCGAAGGCGATGCCGGGGACGGCGGCCACCTTGGCCTGATCGAGCAGGCGCTCGCAGAACTCGGCCGACTTGAGGCCGGTCGCGGCCATGTTCGGGAACAGGTAAAAGGCGCCCTTGCTGTTGATGCAGCTGATGCCGGGCATGGCGTTCAACTGCTCGGCGGCGTGGCGGCGGCGTTTGTCGAACTCGGCCAGCCACTCGCCGAGATGATCCTGCGGGCCGTTGAGCGCGGCGACGGCGCCCTTTTGCGCGAAGGACGTCGCGTTGCTGGTGCTGTGGCTTTGCACGGCGTTGATGGCCTGCGCGATCGGCTTGGGCGCGGCGAGGAAGCCGATGCGCCAGCCGGTCATCGAGTAGGCCTTGGCCAAGCCGTGCACGATGATGGTGTGCGCCAGGT